>ONVE01000137.1 GCA_900321215.1 uncultured Eubacterium sp.
AGTGAAACCTCAAAGGATATAGAGGCGACTGCCTTCTGCCTAAGCGGCCTTGGCATCAGCATAGAACGGACAGCCGACGGCTTCCTTCTGTCGAATTCCACCGGCACAGCTTCAACTGCCGGCACAGCTTCAACCACCGGCGCAGCTTCAACTGCCGGCACAGCTTCAACCACCGGCGCAGCAGCTGACAACAACACAACTGAAAACGCCACCGTCACAGCAGACACCTCTTCCGGACTGAAAACCGCCTCCCGCGCACAGATAGACGCCGGCGAAAGCGGTTCTACACTCCGTTTTCTGCTTCCGGTCATTTCAATACTCGGAATAGATGCAGACATAACGACACACGGCCGCCTTACCGAAAGGCCGCTGTCTCCATTATATGAAGAAATGCTTTCCCACGGAGCTTCGATCTCCCCTCAGGGAAGCAATCCGCTTTCACTGTCGGGCAGAATGACCGGCGGAGATTTTAAGATTGCGGGCAATATCTCCTCGCAGTTTATTACAGGTCTCCTCTTCGCTCTTCCAATGTCGGACAGAACTTCACGGATCATCATTACGGGCGGTCTTGCTTCAAGACCTTACGTTGATATAACACTCGACGTACTCCGCATAGCTGGAATACAGATAAATGTTGTCGAGGACACCGAAACCTCCACCATTTATGAAGTTCCGGGCAATCAGAGCTACCGCCTTCCGGCCGAATGCACCGTAGAGGGCGACTGGTCAAATGCAGCCTTTTTCCTCGCTGCAGGCGCTATCAGAAACAGCATTACTATGCATGGATTAAATTCTTCATCAAAGCAGGGCGACAGAAGGATAGTTGAGCTTCTCAGGGAATTCGGTGCAGATATTACAGAAGAAAGAGACGGCGGACTCAGCAGACTCACAGTTTCACACCGCCCTCTTAAAGGTATAGAGATAGATGCCGAAGACATTCCGGACCTCGTTCCGATCCTTTCCCTCACGGCCGCTGCCGCAGAAGGAACCACAGTGATCAGAAATATCGAGCGTCTCCGCATCAAGGAAAGCGACCGCGTGGCTACGGTTATCGATACGCTTACACGTCTCGGCGCAGTCATCTATGAAAAAGACAACACCCTTGTCATCGATGGAAAGGACAGCGGAAACGGCAGGATTCTTGCCGGCGGAACTGTAGATTCCTACAACGATCACAGAATAGCTATGACCGCAGGTATCGCTTCCATCATTTCAACAGGTCCTGTAACCATTACAAATGAAAAGGCCGTCAATAAATCATATCCGGGTTTCTTCAATGATCTTGACAGCCTTAATCATCCTCGTTAAGAGTGTTATAAATAAATATATAAATTTTTGATATAAGATAAAATATCGGCGTAAGTATCGCAAGCACGAAACCGAAGCCGTGACCAAATCCGGACATCGAACTGTCGTCAAAACCGACAAAGCCCGAATAACTGGTCATAAGCGAATCTACCGAGGTTTTAACACCTTTATAAACCTTACAGTGGGTAAAGATAACGATTATCAGTATCAGAAGCACAACCGGCACAGCTCTCGCAATGAAGCTGTGTCTTTTTATTATCGGAATCTCCGGAAAACTCTTCTTCGGATAGAGATCGATAACCGCAAGGTAGAGTATATAAATGGCCGTGATCACAAGAAGTATCATGCAGATCATCGGCACATAGCTTGCCATGGTCCGCTTCTGCCCGATACTCTGATCAACCTTAAGACCCTTCTTCACTATATCCAGCATAGACATATTCGTCTTGATCTTCTCGGCCATTTTCACCCACATATAAACCCAGTTGGTAAAGATGGAAAGCACCGCACATAAGACCGGCAGTACCGAAAGCACCGCTCCAAGTATAAAAGCTTCCTTCTTCCTGTAAAATGGCGTTCCGGTCTTTTTCTTTGCCGCAGCCGGATTCAGCTTTCTCTCCAGCCTCTCCTCACTTTTCCTCTGGGAAGCATCCTTTATACCGTAGTATGCACGGATGAAAAATGGAGCCGACTCCATTTTCTGCTGCTTCTTCGCTTTTTCGAGCGCACTATCTCCAAGTACTATCTTTTCGAACGTACTTTCATTGCAATATTCACAGTATTCACTTTTGTCAGGTATCTCCCTGCCACAGTGTTTACATATCATACGCGTGCCCTGCCGTTATCTACCATCTGCCCTCCGGATAAACTCCGCGTGCAGTAAGCTCATCAAGTGCCTCTCTGACCTGTGGAATGTCCTCTCTGTAAGTCATTCCTATCCATTTAGCCGCTGTATTTACCACCTTAACAGTGCAGGCTCTTCTCTCAAGGATATTCTGTACGGCATCAGAAAGAGTCTCCTCGAATTTAAGAGGATTATTCTTAATACCTGCTCTGAGACGGCTCTCGTAATTCACAACAAGATCCTCCATAAATGCAGGTCTGAAAGCCCAGAGATTCATTGATGCAACCGAATCAGCAGGGATAAGAGTATATGTAACACCTCCGTCAAGAGTAAAGTATCCTCTTCCTGCCTCGAATTTGATCTCCTTACGCTCATCTATTCTCTTGAGATATGAATTCTCATCTACTGAACAGATACCGCGTGAGACAGTAAACTTCTCATTAAGAGTACCGATAACATTATAACCGATGATACCATACTCATTGTCCGGTCCGTCGCTCTTTAAAAACTCCGCTGCATCTATAAATGCTTCTCTTCCGTAGAAGTCGTCTGCATTTACAGTGAGGAAGCTTCTTCCCTTAAGCACGTCCCTGCAGCACCAGATAGCATGAGTTGTTCCCCATGGCTTTGCTCTTCCTTCCGGTACCTCTGATCCCTCAGGGATCATATCAAGTGACTGATATACATATTTTACAGGAAGCTTTGCAGCAATCCTGTCTCCAACAGTTTTCTTAAACTCTTCAGCGATCTCGCTTCTGATTATGAAAACAACCTCTTCAAATCCCGCAAGAGCCGCATCATAAACAGCATAATCGATCAGAGCATGTCCTCTGCCATCAACATCTTCAATCTGTTTTAATCCACCGAAGCGGCTTCCCATACCTGCAGCCATTACAACAAGTACTGGTGCATCCTTCACTGCTGACATTTTTCCTTTTACCTCCGAATTAGTGAACAGGTGCGTTACTGTCTATATATTCCTGAGTGATCTCCTCATCATTCAGCACCTTGTTTGCAAGTTCTGTTGCATATTCTACTGTATCATAATATGGCGGCATTACATAGGCATTATCACCGAGTGAATAACAATAATCCATTGTATCACTTCCGTTAACGCTGTACTGGATGATATTCCAGCCACCGCCGTTATCAATCTGTCCCTGAATGAGTGTTCCGAGCTCTTCCTTCTCCATATTTGTCTGGAAGCAGTCCTTCATCTGTGACATTACCTCTGAGAAATTATTCAGAAGCTCTGAAGAAAGAAGCTTGTTCATGACAGCTCTGATAACCGCCATCTGGTTTCTTCCTCTCTGTCTGTCACCTTCCGTGAAGCTGTATCTCTCTCTTGCGAAGAAAAGAGCTGCCTCACCATACAGATGATTGGTTCCCTGAACATATGAATAATTACTGTTTAACTGCGAAGTGAATGTATAATCTGATTCAACATCCACGCCGCCGATAGTATCAATTATATCAACAAATCCTGTAAAGTTAACTCTGAAATAATAATCAATATCTATATTGTAAAGATTCTCAAGAGTAGACATTGACATATCAATACCGTAGATACCTGCATGCGTAAGCTTGTCAAGCGGCTCTCCGTCCTTGGCAAGAGGCACATAATAATCTCTCGGAGTAGAGAGAAGCAATACAGTATGAGTCTTGGTATTGATAACAGCGATAACATTTACGTCACTACGGCTCTTAAGAGTAACCTCTCCGTATGTATCGATACCGCTTAAATAAGCACAGAATCTCTGATAGGTTCCATCATTTGTCTGCCTGTCAGTCTTCGGCTTCTTAGTCTCAGTCTTAACAACTGTCTCGATCTTCTTCTCAAGGATGATCTTAAGCTTTGAAGAATAATCCTTATAATTCTCATCACCTTCAAGAACTCCGAGCATACCGCTGTTAACGATAAAGCCCTGGATATTACCGCCCTCAAATGAAACGATCAGTTCCTTGAATGACTTGAATTCCTCGGTAATGACATCTGCGCTGTTATTATTATTTATATCCTTTATCGTTTTTTGGACATTTTCGTTATCATTATCTGCAATGATTCCGAAGATATAGCCCTTCTCAACAGCCTGATTGATCGAATCAACCGGGTCGTCCTTGGCTACATATACATTTACGATTTCAATCTCTGTCTTACTTCCGGTAACCTCATCAAGCATTTTGTTCGCCTGATTGACCTTTACCATGCCGTAGCAAACCACGCAGCATACCAGTATCGACAGTATTGATGCTATGATGCCCGACACCTTTCTTAGCTGCATCGCAATAAAGCAGATTGGCAGAAGACCAAGTATTATGCCGCCCATAACGATATAACGCTGTGGAAACATATGGGTCCTCATCAGAAAATAAATGAGTACCGCTGACAGAATGAACTGTATCAAGGCCAGAATACAACCTGCTATTCTTATCTTTTTCATGCTGTTACTTTCCTTTACTAATTTCTTAAAAATTAATTTATGTCAAATTGAAGTGAATATAACACTAATTTTCTTTTTTTGCAATCAAATTCATTTAATCTACATAATCTATAACATTTTTCCGGTATATTTTTATCAAAGCTTTCGACTTTTCCTTGAACTTTTCCTGCTTTTAAAATATTATAGCCATATGGAAGAATTAAAATTATTATCAGACAAATTAAATATCAGCCTTAGCGGGGACCAGATCGACCAGTTTAAAACCTATTATGAAATGCTAATCGAGAAGAATAAGGTCATGAACCTTACTGCGATCACAGAGAAAAATGAAGTGATCCTGAAGCATTTCATTGACAGTATCAGCGTAGCCGCTGCCTATCCGGATTTTGCCGGTCTCTGCAGCAAAGGATCGTCCCTTATCGACGTCGGTACCGGAGCCGGTTTCCCGGGAATCCCTTTGAAGATCGCATTTCCAACTCTTAAGGTCACTCTGCTTGATTCTCTCAATAAGAGGGTTTCCTTCTTAAATGAAGTGATCGATGAACTTGGCCTCAAAGATGTAACCGCGATCCACGACCGCGCCGAGGATGCCGCAAGGAAGAAGGAACTCCGCGACAGCTTCGATATAGCTGTATCAAGAGCCGTTGCAGCACTTCCGGTCCTCTCAGAGTATACGCTTCCTTTCGTTAAACCGAAGGGCGTCTTTATCTCATACAAGGCAACCGGTGCTGAAGCAGAGCTTTCAGATTCAGCTCGCGCCATAAAGCTTCTGGGCGGTGGAAGCAGCAGGGTGTATTCATTTACCCTTCCTGATTCCGATATCTCAAGAAGCTTTGTTGTGATCTCCAAAAAGCTGCCGACTCCTAAGGCTTATCCGCGTAAAGCCGGAACAGCAAAGAAGTCTCCTTTATAAATCTTCTTTATAGGATCAGGACTTCTTCTCTTTAGACTTTTTCTCACGGTGCCTCTTCTGCTTTCTCTTCTCTCTAAGCTCGATCTGGCGCCTTTTCATTTCTTCGTAGCCCTTACGTCCGGTTCTTTCGGTCTTCTTAACTACGAAAATGTTTGAATCAGAATCGCCTGCCGATTTATATTTGATTTTCGAATTCATATATCCATGGTAAACGCATCGGCCAACCGCCATGGATGCGTTGGAACCATTCTGGAACCATTTTACCTTCTTAAAGCATTTCCTTCCGCATTTTGCACATCTGATGACAAGAAGATCCTTATCATTCATTGCATCCTGCTTGGAAGGATACTCTGCCGAGATTCTCTCAAGTATTCCCGCATGCTTTGCAATGATCTCATCCTCTTTACGCTTCGGATGTCTGTAGATATCAAATGTATATCTTTCATCCAGATCCTCCGGATGGATCTTTGCCATAACCTTTGCGGTATATTTTGCATCGTTGATCGCCGCATGAAACGGCTCATCCTCAGGGATACCAAGCTCCGAACAGGCCTTTTCAAGCTTACTGATGCGTCCCTCTTCGTCATAGATATCTGCATATATCTGCTGGATATTGTAGAACTTCAAAGGAAAACCCAGCTTATCCATATAGTAGAAATCCATATTGCTCTGAAGATAGTAAAGATCGGAAGCGCCCCAGGTGCAGAATCCGTAATCCTCTCCGCACCATTCAAGGAATTCCGTACACGCCTCCTTGAAGGACTTTCCATTCTTCAGATCCTCCTCCGTGTAATTAAGCATTGCGCGAATGGATCTGTGAAGCTTCTTATACAGTTTTGGCTTTATCAGGCTTGTGTATTCACTGATTATCTCAAAGCGGTCATTCAGCTTGACTGCCCCGATCTCGATGATCTCAAAAGGCATTCTCGGATGCTCTCCGCTCTGTCCGTATGGACTCTGATTCCATTCAAGATCAAATACTATATAATTCACAATGTCGTCCTCACTTTAAATGTATCATAAGCATTGAAATATCAGCCGGTGAAACTCCCGATATTCTCGATGCCTGACCGATAGTCTCCGGTCTTACCATTTCCAGCTTCTGTCTGGCCTCCTTACGGAGATTTCTGACGCTGCTGTAATCAATATCCTTAGGTATTCTCTTTCCTTCCATTTTAAGGAAATGCTCTACCTGATCCTGCTGTCTTCTGATATATCCTTCGTATTTGATGGAAATGTCGATCTGCTCGAGAATCTCAGCTCTGTGCTTTATGATAAAGCTCTTTTCATCCTCTGAAAGCGCATCCTCGAAGCCCTTTACAGCTGTCTCACGTCCCTTATCAATAGGAGCTATCATTTCATATGAAAGCTCTGGTCTTCTGATAAGCTCGGCAAGAGTGGTTCCTGTCTTAAGCTCAGAGCTTCCGCAGCTTCTAAGGAACTCTCCGATAGCCGCACCTGCGCCGACAACAGTTTCATTTAATCTATTAATCTCATTATCTATATATTCTCTCTTCTTACAGAAGAATCTGTATCTGTCGTCATCGATAAGTCCGATATCGTGTCCGATATCCGTAAGTCTTAAATCTGCATTATCCTGACGAAGGAGAAGCCTGTATTCCGAACGGCTTGTCATCATACGGTACGGCTCTGCAGTCTCCTTGGTCACAAGGTCATCTATCAGAACACCTATATAACCGTCGGATCTCTTTAAAACCACCGGTTCCTTCTCCTGAAGCTTTCTTGCTGCATTTATTCCGGCCATAAGTCCCTGAGCTGCAGCTTCCTCATAGCCTGAGCTTCCGTTGATCTGTCCTGCGGAGAAAAGTCCTTCGATACCCTTATATTCAAGCGAAGGCTTAAGATTAACCGCATTTATACAGTCATACTCGATAGCATAGGCATTTCTTACTATTGTTGCATTTTCAAGTCCCGGAACAGTATGGACCATTCTGTACTGAACATCCTCCGGCATAGATGAAGGCATTCCGTCTAAGTACATTTCATTTGTAAATTCGCCCTCCGGCTCAAGGAAAAGCTGGTGTCTGTCCTTGTCCGGGAATTTCATGATCTTATCCTCGATGGAAGGACAGTATCTCGGACCTGTTCCCTTGATAACGCCCGAATAAAGCGGCGAACGATCTATATTCTCTCTGATTATTGAGTGTGTTTCTTCATTTGTATATGTAAGCCAGCACGAGATCTGCTCTCTGCTGATATCCGACTCGCAGTTCATAAATGAGAAAGGCACTATCTTCTCATCGCCCTTCTGCTCAGACATTTTAGAAAAATCAACCGATTTTCTGTCAATTCTCGGAGGCGTACCGGTCTTAAACCTTCTGATCGCGATACCCGCATCAGCCATGGAATCAGACAAATGATTTGCGGCCATAAGTCCGTTTGGTCCGGTATACTGTATCGTATCGCCGTAGATGCATCTCGCCTTAAGGTAAACTCCTGTACAAAGCACTACAGCCCTTGCATGATAGATCGCACCGGAAACAGTTTTTACTCCTGTAACGCGGTAGTCCGAATCCGTAACCTTCTCTACTATCAGCTCGGAAACCTCCTGCTGACGAAGAGTCAGATGATCTGTCTCCTGAAGAGTAAGCCTCATCTGCTTGGTGTATTCAACCTTGTCCGCCTGGGCACGCAGCGAATGAACCGCAGGTCCCTTTGAAACATTGAGCATTTTTGACTGTATATAAGTCTTGTCGATATTTTTACCCATTTCACCGCCGAGGGCATCGATCTCTCTTACAAGATGTCCCTTGGAGCTGCCGCCTATATTTGGATTACATGGCATAAGCGCTACACTGTCCATGCTTACCGTAAAGAGAATTGTATCAAACCCGAGTCTCGCAGCCGCCAGAGCCGCCTCGCAGCCCGCATGTCCTGCACCAACTATTACAACGTCATATTTTTCTTCAACTACTGACATATTATCTTCCTCACTATGTGAAAAGGGTTAAACTTATAGCCCGTTCTTCTATTCCGGATTGCTTTGCTCCTGTTACTTACCCATACAGAATTCAGCAAAGATCTTATCCGCAAGGTCATCCTCCAGAGTCTCACCGATGATAAGTCCGAGACTTTCATAAGCCGCCATCATATCTATGGTATAAAAATCCTCCGGAAGCCCCTCGGAAATGCTTTTTTCTACAGCTTCAAGCGATCTAAGTGCGTCCGTAAGCGCTTCCTTATGCCTTGCATTCGATATTATAATCTGATCGTTATAATGCGCTTCTCCGTGGATGAAAAGCTCGCTTATAAGTCTGCCGAGCTCCCTCCTGCCTGTATTTTCTGCCGCAGAAACAGTGAGTATACGCGGTATACAGCCATTTTCGGTAAGAAGTGCCTCTAATCTCTCACGGTCAATGACCATTTCCAGGTCTTCTTTATTTATAAGTGTTATCACTGTTTTTCCTGAAAAACAGCTGATGATATCTTCGTCATTTTTATCAAGCTCTCTGGCGCCGTCCACTATAAAAAGCACCAGATCAGCTTTATCTATATTATCGCGGGCCTTCTCAACTCCGATCCTCTCAACCACATCGGCCGTATCACGTATTCCTGCGGTATCTATCAGTCTGAGAAGTATCCCTTCGAGCCGCACGTATTCCTCAAGCGTATCTCTTGTCGTACCTTCAACGCTTGTAACTATGGCTCTTTCTTCTTCAAGTATCATGTTAAGTATGGAAGATTTACCAACATTCGGCTTTCCAACTATGGCTGTACGTATGCCTTCCCTGATGATCCTTCCTTCGTCGCAGGTATTTAGCAGGTCTCTGATCTCCTCCATAATCCCGAGAATATTTTCATGGAGACCTTCATCAAATCCATCCAGACTGTAATTCTCCGGGTCATCGATTGCTGATTCGATATAAGCCGTATCATAAATGATCTTCTCACGCAGAGCAGTGATCTTATTCTTAAGGCCGCCCCTTAGCTGCATTACCGAAGCAGAAAGCGCTGCATTTCCTTCAGCATTTATAACATCCATCACGGCCTCAGCCTCTGTCATATCGATTCTTCCGCCAAGATATGCGCGTTTTGTGAATTCACCCGGCTCGGCGATCCTTGCGCCCTCCGCCACAAGAAGACCTATTACCTTCTGGAGCAGAAATGCATTTCCATGGCAATCGAATTCGACCGTATCCTCTGTTGTATACGAATGGGGTGCCTTCATAACCAGAACGACCGCTTCATCAACCACCCGGTCATCCTGTGATTTATCAATGATGCTGCCAAATGCAGCCGTATAAGTATCCATTTCCGAAATGCGTTTCTTCCCTCTGAAGATCCCGTCAGATATGGAAATGGCGTTCTCTCCGCTCACCCTGATGATCCCTATACCGGATCCACCCATACCTGTTGCAATTGCACATATAGTATCCTTTACAGACATTTTGACGTAATCTCCTTTTTAAACGCACTATCCTTACAATTATAATAGCATTTTATACTTCACGCAAGTATCAATATATCTTAAACATGGTC
>ONVE01000242.1 GCA_900321215.1 uncultured Eubacterium sp.
AATACCAGAGAAGGTATCATTCCGACAGGTATTGAGTCGCACATACTGGTGCTTACAGGCATCTTTGTGCTTCTTCTTGCAGCGGTTCTCCTGCTGCTTAGGGGAAGATTCCGAAGATATACGGATGAATAATTAGTGTTACATTATACTTAAGAAGGCCGGCCGGTCAGTTCAGGCCGGCTTTCTCGACTTTATCCCCATAAAAACTTGAATTTATGGTGTTCTGGGGACTTTTCAGTAAACTACATTTGTGATATACTCGCTGTAGTAATTTTCTGAAAGAAGATAACAAAGATCTAAAACGATAATATTTTTTTTAAGAAAGCGAGAATGAAACGATGACAGGTATCGAAAACAAATCAATCAATGCGATAAGGATACTTTCTGCTGACGCTATCCAGAAGGCTAATTCAGGCCATCCGGGACTTCCTCTCGGCGCAGCTCCTATGGCTTACACAGTATGGGCAAAGCATTTAAGACATAATCCGGCAAACCCTAAGTGGGAGAATCGTGACAGATTCATCCTTTCAGGCGGACATGGTTCTATGCTCCTTTATTCACTTCTCCACCTCTTCGGATATGGACTTACAGCTGAGGATTTAAGCAATTTCCGTCAGTTCGGAAGCCTTACTCCGGGACATCCTGAGTATGGCCACACAATAGGTGTTGAAGCAACTACAGGTCCTCTCGGCGCAGGTATGGCTATGGCAACAGGTATGGCAATAGCTGAGAAGCACCTTGCAAGCGTATTCAATAAAGAGGGCTTCCCTGTAGTTGATCATTATACATATGTTCTCGGCGGAGACGGATGTATGATGGAAGGCATTTCTTATGAGGCATTTTCTCTTGCAGGAACACTTGGACTCAGCAAGCTCATCGTTCTTTATGATTCAAATAATATATCTATCGAGGGTTCTACAAATATCGCATTCCGCGAGAATGTTAAGAAGCGTTTTGAGGCATTTGGTTTCCAGACACTTCTTGTTGAAGACGGAAATGATATCGACGCTATCTCAAAGGCTATAGATGAGGCAAAGGCAGACACAGAGAGACCTTCATTTATCGAGATCAAGACTAAGATCGGTGCAGGATGTCCTGCAAAGGAAGGCAAGGCATCTGCTCACGGCGAGCCTCTCGGCGTAGACAATGTAGCTGCTCTTCGTGAGAATCTCGGCTGGGAGATCCAGGAGCCATTTGTTGTTCCGCAGGATGTTTATGATAATTATGCAGCCATCGCAAAGGCTAACCAGTCATATGAGGATGAGTGGAATGCTCTCATGGAGAAGTATTTTGCAGCATATCCTGAAATGAAGGAGCTTTGGGATAAGTACTATAACGGAAATGAAGCTGAGAAGCTTTTTGATAACGAGAAATTCTGGAACGTAGCTGATAAGCCTGAGGCAACAAGAAATGTTTCAGGAAAGCTTATAAATATCATCAAGGACGTTGTTCCAAATATGTTTGGCGGCGCTGCTGACCTTTCGCCTTCAACTAAGACATATATGGCTGATAAGGGTGATTTCTCTAAGGAAACTCCTGAAGGCAGCAATATGCATTTCGGCGTAAGAGAGCTTGCGATGACAGCTATCGGAAATGGTATCTACCTCCACGGCGGTCTGAAGCCATTTGTTTCAACATTCTTCGTATTCAGTGATTACGTTAAGCCAATGGCAAGACTTTCAGCACTTATGCATGCTCCGCTTACTTTCGTTCTTACACACGACAGTATCGGTGTAGGCGAGGACGGACCTACACATCAGCCTATCGAGCAGCTTGCTATGCTCCGTGCAATGCCTAACTTCTATGTATGGAGACCTGCTGACGCGGCTGAGACTGCTGCAGCATGGTATTTTGCACTTACCAAGAAGGATGCACCTTCAGCTCTTGTACTTACAAGACAGAACCTTCCACAGCTTGACGGTTCAGGAAAGGATGCCCTTAAGGGTGGATATATCCTTGCGGATTCTTCAAAGGAAACACCGGATGCTATCATCATTGCAACAGGTTCAGAGGTTCAGCTTGCAGTTGAAGCTAAGAGCCGCCTTGCTGAGCAGGGAGTTGATGTAAGAGTAGTCAGCATGCCATGTATGGATCTCTTCGAGGATCAGTCTGAGGAATACAAGGAGGCTGTTCTTCCTAAGAGTGTAACTAAAAGAGTTGCTGTTGAAGCTCTTGCAGAGTTTGGATGGGGCAAGTACACAGGACTTTCAGGAAAGTTCATAGGAATGAGAAGCTTTGGTGCTTCTGCTCCTGCAGGCAAGCTCTTCCCTTACTTCGGAATTACAGCTGACGCAATCGTTGAGGCGTTACAGTAAGTAGTAAGCTTATTTATAATACGTACGGCGGTCTGACAGACATTATCTGTCAGACCGCTTTGTTATAAATAGCATAAAAAACGAGACGACCGAAGTCGTCTCGTAAAAAAGTTTAACTTTGCGGGGCCACGTTACAGCTGAAGCTGGACGTGGTTTTTTAATGCTATTATATGGTTGCCAGAAGCTGCATAGCATTTTTTCTTCTGATAACTTTGAAATGTTCGTTGTAGTATGAGATTGATGCATAGGTGGTTCTGCATTTCAGGGAATATCTGAGCAGTATCTTCTCTACTTCTTCGAAGCTTGTTGCGGTATTTGCATTGCTTGTTGCGTAGAGATAGAAGCGGCCTGTGCTCTCATCCTTGTAAAGGGTGTTGTCGCTGAAATACAGCGAGCTTATTTCGTACGCAGCCTTGATAACGCTTGTGATGTCGGTAAACATATAAACGTCGAAAGGACTGTCGCCTGGTACTTTATTGCGGTTGCCCGGTGATGGAGTGATCCTTACATCAGATGCAACGTGCGGTTCCTGATCGCCGGTGAGACCGTTTCCGTTCTTGATGACATTTCCGGTAAGGTTCTCGATGGCATTTGTGATGCCTGCGAAGAGATTTGAGAGACCATCCTTCATATGCTTGCGGAGCACCTCATTATCTATGCTGCCGGCAGCCTTGTCTGCATCGGATGTGTCTGAGTTATCCTTCTCAGCGGATGCATCATCTGTATTGTTCAGAGATGCATTATCCTTTGTCTCATCTGTCTCGTCGGATTTATCAGCCGGAGTCTGCGGCTTACCCTTCTTGTTGGCAGGCTTGATCTCAGCCTGGATATCAAGGGTTATCGAATCATCATCGATAGCTTCATTTACGCTTTCGATAAAATCATTTACCAGACCGTTCAGGTCAAGGTCATCGCCTTCTTCTTCGAGATCCTCGAGATTGTCTTCATTTTCATTTATATGAGTGAAACGTGAAAACCTTGCATCGAGCTCATCAGGATTCTCAACCTTGGTAATGACGAGGATGAGTGTATCTTTATTTGTAGGGATCGCTTCAATCATAAGCGGACAGTTGTCGACCTCGAAATCAACTTCCTCGGCGGCCTGCCTGATCATGTCGTGGAAAAGCTCTTTGGCTTTTTCACTGCCATAGGCAAGCTCGGAAAGCTTGATATTCTTCTCGGCCAGCTCCTGTCTGTCAAGAATGCAGCGTATTTGATTATCATTTATTCTTTCAATCTTCATGTTTGTCACCTCCTCCGATCGGCCAGCGGTGGATCAATTCACCCAAGCTGAATAGGGGTTGTAAAAAGGTTATGATTAGTTTAACACAAAAATTGTATGTGTAAAGAAGAAATTGATATGAAAATATGAAAAAAGTCTGAAATATAGACGCATTGACTTGAAAAAACGGTCAGCATGATATAGGCTTGAGAAGAACATTTTAGTAAGAAATCTTAATACACCTTTCTTTATCGG
Source organism: uncultured Eubacterium sp. (assembly GCA_900321215.1). Classification (GTDB taxonomy): domain Bacteria; phylum Bacillota; class Clostridia; order Lachnospirales; family Lachnospiraceae; genus Eubacterium_Q. The sequence continues at coordinate 3,793 of ONVE01000242.1, forward strand.
GAAGCACTGCGAAGCATAAATGGTATAGAGATGGCCGGACGGTGGCCGCTATACCGGGCCTTATGGAAGAATACGAATATATCACGAAAAGGTCTTTTTCTGACATGATGGGCAAATGCGAAGAGTAAGAGGAGGTGCTGTGCAGAGGATAAAGTAAAGGGAAAACCGTAAAAAAGATATTGATCTGAATATCAAAAAATGAAAAAAATAAGAGCAGAGGAGAGCTGTTTATCCGTGAAAATGGATTTACAGCTCTTTTTTATGATGAATGTCTGACGCTTGGGGCGGATGCTGTAATAGATGATATGACGCTTGGAACGTATGATGTAATAGATGGTCTGACGCTTGGGGCGGATGCTGTAAAAAAGAAAACAGCCGGAACTATAAAAGTCCGGCTGCTTTCTTTTTTACTATAAAAGTTATTATGCTTCGCTGATAACTCCCATTGGGCATGTACCTGCGCAAGCACCGCAGCTGATACATACATCAGGATTGATTACGTAAGCTCCACCATCTTCAGAAATTGCACCTACTGGACATGTACCTGCACATGATCCACATCCGATACAACCATCACCAATAACATATGCCATGATATTATCCTCCCTTAGAAAAGAATTTTTTACATTTATGTTTTCGCATTTATCCTACTACATTATAAGAAAGTTAGGCAAGACTAATTTTTATCATTTTTACATATCTATACCGGGAAGTTATAGAATGTTCCTATATTAATGTGCAGAATGAACGCAGCGGCAAAATTATGGATATGTATACGTAGCAGCAAGGGCATATTTTTGCGATAGTTAAAATACCGTTAGCCATATTACAATAGGAACGTTGTGGTATGCGCTGTAAAAATAATACAAAATATGGAAGGCGGGATAAATTCGTATACTGTATACAATCTGTGTACTGAAAAAAGTACAAAAAGTCGGCTTTTTGTGATTGACGTGTATACAAGAAGCTCTTATAATAGAGTTAAACAAGCGGCAACTCTCGCATTTCCGTCATTTTCCTAAAAATGGCGTGAATCGATGATAAGACAGCAAAAATGTTAAAAAAGTATGACAATTATGTGAGAGAGGCAGCGGTATTTAAATATTATTATATTTCTAAGGAGGATTTTGAAACATGGAAGCAACAGGATGGAATGGCTTCGTAGGCGGCAAGTGGCAGAAGGAAGTAAACGTTCGTGATTTCATTCAGAAGAACTATACTCCATATGAGGGAGATGA
>ONVE01000178.1 GCA_900321215.1 uncultured Eubacterium sp.
GTCGGAAATGCATCGCCTGACTGTAAGGAAGCTGCGGACTTCATCATCGGACCGAATTCCGAAGACGGCGTTGCGAAGAAGATGTTGGAGATAGTTGAAGATACTATGGTTTAATGTTCCTTTAATATGCTTTTAACAGAAAAAACACTTGTTTTATTCATGTATTTGGATATATTATAACTATGTATGATAACTGATTCTCAGTGGAGGAAAAAAGAGTATGAAAAATTTTGCAAGATTTGTAACAGAGGATTCAAAGAGCCTTGTTGTACCGGTTCTTATGATAATCCTCGGAATAATATTTATCATTAATCCGGGAGCTATCCTTGCGACAGTAGTAAGAGTAGTCGGAATACTTCTTATCATTGCAGGTATTATCACAGTGATCTCAAAATTTGATAATCTTACGCCGAATGTGATAGTTATAGCAGCGCTTTTTGCGATAGTCGGAATAGTATTTCTGATCTTTGCAGGTTCAGTTGCAAGCGGCTTCATCAAGGTTTTCGGTATCATCATCCTTGTGAATTCGTGCATTAAGCTTTGGGAAGCATACAAGCTTCAGAAGAAGACCGGCGGATCAGGCTGGAAGGTATTTATGTGTATCGATGGTGTTACAGCACTCTTCGGTATCATCCTTCTCTTTGTTCCATACAGCATTGCATTTGCAATCGGTATTATCTTAGTTGTTATCGGTGTTATAAATATCGGAAATGCATATCTTGTATTCAGCAATGGATATGTAGTTTACGGAACAGATGTAGTAATGAAGAAATAATAAGATTAAAATTTGGCGCTCATACTTAAAGGTATGGGCGCCTTTTTAATTGTCAAAAAAAGCCGCTGCACCAGATCAGTGCAACGGCTCATATAAATTACATTATTAAATGTTCTTATGATTACTGTGGATTTATAGGTGGGTTTCCGCCATCATTTCCACCATCATATTTGTTCTTCAGATCATCCATTCCCTGGGTTCCGAAGCTTTCAAGAGGAGTAGAAAGGATCTGCTCGAGATGCTCGGCTTCTTCCTTCTCTGCCTTTTTCTTCTTCTGCCACCATGAGTATACGATGTAGAGAATAACAACAACTGCAAGTGCAACGATAAGTACGATCATTACTACACGGTAAGGACTCTTGCCCATTACATGCTTTGCAGCATCTTCAAGTCCGTCACCAAAACGTCTTGCAAGATTTCCGTCATCCCATCTTGCGTTAATGCATGAGTAGATAACCTTCATAGCATCTTCATCGATAGTTTCACGGATGTTGTGACCGCCGGCTGCCCAGTAGTCATCTTCAGATGCTACATATACAAAGAGAAGATTTCCTTCTGAGTTGAAGAGTTCTTCGTAGAGTTCATCAGTATAATTCTGCATGATGCTATCAGCTGAACCGCTTCCGCCAGGAACTCTCTCAATGATATAAAGGAAAGGATAAACTCCGGTCTTGCTGTAGAATTTATCAAATCCGTCATTCAGATCATTCTTGTTAGAGCTGTCGATGAACTTTTCTGAGCCTTCGCTGTCATCAATGTAGAAGCCATGGCTTGAATCTACATTTCCTGTGTATTTATCATGTGCAAGATATGCATTTGACTTATTTGAGCTTGAGCTGGAAGAAGAACTTCCGCTACCGCCTCTTGTTCCTGAGAAGATGATCATACATATCAGGACGATGATCACGATTGAGAAGCATCCGCATCCGCCGCTTCCGCTTCCTACAGGAGCACCTCCGCCTCTGTAGTAACCGCCGCCTCTATGATATCTACCCGGACCTCCGTAATATCCGCCGGAACCTCCGTAATAAGATCCGCCTCTTCTGTAGCTTCCGCTAGGTCTGTTGCCGTAGCTACTGCTGCTACTGCTGTATCCGGAACCTGCACGGCGATAGCTTCCTGAAGAACCTCCGCTTGATCGACCGCTGCTTCCAAATGAACGGCTTGAGGAACGGGATCCGCCTCCGAATGAACGACCGCCACCGCCTGATGAGTGACCGCCACCGCCTCCTGCTGAACGTGCCATATACTTAACCTCCTTTAGTTAAAATCATTTCAAAATACTGATCCTCTACGACCGGAATCATAATACCGGTTCGCTGAAAGAACAATAATGGTATTTTTAACCCACGTATAATATTACAATGATTTTTAAAAATAGTAAAGATATTATAAGTCGACATTTTTAAAAAAATGTAAGGTTTAAATTGCATGTTTTGAAGTATTTTTATATAATGGGTAAGGTGGGCTGAAAGTGAAGAAAGGCCCGGCAGGTTTTTCTTCAGACCGGAAATTACGCAGCTGCCCACGTATAGTGATGGCTCCGGTGGAGGCATCAGATAACATTTTAAAGAATAGATGGAGAATATTATGAGAATAGGTATGGGTTATGATGTGCACAGGCTTGTCGAGGACAGAAAGCTTATTCTTGGAGGAGTTGAGATTCCTTACGAAAAGGGACTCCTCGGGCATTCGGATGCAGACTGTCTCACACACGCTGTGATGGATGCATTGCTTGGCGCGGCAGCTATGGGCGACATCGGAAAGCATTTTCCTGATACAGATGAAAAGTATAAAGGAGCTGACAGTATCGAGCTTCTTAGAGTAGTTAAGTCGATGCTGGAGGAGAAGGGCTATAAGGTAGGGAATGTGGATGCAACCATCATCGCACAGAGACCGAAGATGGCGCCTCATATTCCGGAAATGATAAGGATCATCTCAGAAGCTCTGGAGATAGACAGCGGAAGAGTAAATATTAAGGCTACTACGGAAGAAGGACTGGGCTTTACCGGGGAAGGACTCGGAATAAGCTGCCAGGCAGTGGCGTTGCTTGAGGAAGTGTAAAGCTCGCGACCGGAGAAAATTGTGGCATGATTTTTGTACGGACCGGCATAATGCGGTTATGTGAAAAGTAAAGAATCAGCCGGAATGATATGTATTGAAAGCTGCATTTTATTTGCGGTAAAGATATAAAAGAACAAGGAGACATAGGAAATGGACAGATATAATGAGCGACTTGTGTACGGAAAACCGGAACCAAAGACCAAGGTAAAGCTTGGAATTGCAATGTTTATCATAGCGGCTTCATTTGCGGTAATGATGGCGATCACTATGCTTGCATTCATAGTATTTGTGATCGCGGTGGTTTTCTTCATGAAGACCATGGACTGGATGAATCTTGAGTATGAATACACACTTACAAACGGTGATATTCAGATCTCCAAGATCGCTGCTGCAAAGACCAGAAAAGAAGTAATGACTATCAATCTTAAGGATATCAAGCTCCTTAACAGTACATTTGATGAGAGAGTTAAAAATGACCTCGACAGAAGAGAGAAGCTTGAGGTTCTGGATTTTACCGAGCAGGTAAAGGACGTTGAATACTATGCGGTATATGTTAATTCTACCGGAAATGGATATGATAAGCTTGTAGTACTTGATCTTGACGAGAACTGTCTTGAGCATATGAAGGTTTATCTGAAGTCTAAATTTGCTGTGAAAAATTATAAGAAGGAAGTAGAGTCATCTAAAGAGGAGACAAAGCTTAATTAACAAAAAAACCGGACATTAATTGTCCGGTTTTAATAAACTAAGTTTGTAATCACCTCATAATCAGGTATCAAGCTTTATCATCTGAAGTCCCTTGAAAAGCTTGGTATAAATACTCTTCTCATCTTTATATAAGTATGTTCCGCGTGCTCCGTCTCTAATTATATATGCATATTTGTTCTTCTGGACATTCATATATAAAACTTCCTCAACGTTAAGCTCTTTAGCTTTAACCTTGGCAGTATAGACATTAACGGGTTCCATCTTATATTTTTTAATAGCCTGTTCGACAGTCATTATCCAAGACCTCCCTTTACAATGCATCTTATAAATACATCACACAAGTAAAGTATATTGTAAAATATCAACAAAGTCAACTGTAAAAAGTACATAAAAAATGGTAATTTTATTGGATAAGCAAACTAAATATTTAAGTAAAATTACCAAAAAATATCTTGAAAAAGGGTATGATAGATGAATTATTACCAAAAATTTCTTGAACAAATAGAAAATTTGACAAATGTCAAAAAAACAGACAAAAATACTAAGCCGACTCTGCTGCTGCATGCCTGCTGCGCACCCTGCAGTTCGCATGTTTTATCAGTGGTAGCAGAGCATTTTGACGTGACTGTTTTCTTCTATAATCCAAATATTGACGATGAAGCAGAATATAAAAAAAGGCTGGATGAGCTGGTAAGATTTACCGGCGAGGCGGATTTTGCCCGTGATGTGAAGGTCGCAGATGGCGGCTACGGTCCGGAGGAATTCTTCAAAATGGCGAAGGGCAGAGAGAACCTTCCTGAAGGAAATGAAAGATGCTACGACTGCTATAAGCTGAGACTTAAAAAGACAGCCGAATATGCGCTTATGCACGGCTTTGACTTCTTCACAACGACTCTCTCAATAAGTCCGTACAAGAGATCTGACTGGATCAACGAGATCGGAACATCGCTTGAGAGGGAGATGAGAGAGGAAATATGTGGTCAGTGTGGCAGTGTGACAGGACTTGCGGCACAGGGTGGATCGGATGATGTGAGCGGACTTGCTGCGCAGGATGAATCGGATGATGTGAGCGGACTTGCGGCACAGGGTGGATCGGATGATGTGAGCGGATTTGCTGCGCAGGGGGACAAGGATGGTCTGTCCGGGGAAAATGGTGCAGGCAGGATTCCGGAATTTCTCTTCAGCGATTTCAAGAAAAAGAACGGCTACAAGCATTCAATCGAGCTTAGCAGCGAATATTCTCTCTACAGGCAGGACTACTGCGGATGCATCTTTTCAAAGGTTGAGAGAGATAAAAAACTCAAAGAAAAAGGGGCAGCAGAGGTCGCCTCTTGTGAGCTGTAGGTATTATTCCTGACAAGCACATTGTTTAAGATTATCATGAGAAGCGGTGTTATTGCTTTTTACGCTTTTA
>ONVE01000040.1 GCA_900321215.1 uncultured Eubacterium sp.
TGCAAGTATAAGCGCATTTTTAAATTGCTTACAGACTAATGTATACTACATGGAGCTTGTTAGTAATGAGATTACCAGGCTTAAAAACATTCTGAAGTAATAAAAAAGATAGAGATATCAATAAACTATACCCATATAATAAAAGCCGTAATCCCACGGGATTACGGCTTTTTACTGTGTTATTACAATTCAAAAAGCAGAACTATTAATTTTCTTTAATAGCAGAATTGATGATTTCTTCCGCTTTTTCTTCGCTGATATCAAACATCTCGACAAGTGAAGCTGATACCTCGGAATGAGATGAACCTTTAGCAAAAAGTTTTGTGGCATATTTAATGTAGGTCAGGTCAAAGCCTTCCTCACGACCTTCCTCACGACCTTCTTCAAGCCCTTGAGTGCGACCTTCTTCAAGCCCTTGAGCACGACCTTCTTCGAGTCCCTGAGCGCGGCCTTCCTCAAGTCCTTCCTCTTTCCACTGCGCGTGCCATGATTCTTTTTCATTTTCCCACTCTTCTTCGTAGGTCATGATCTCGTCCCTCCATTTTTTGTTGTGCCTGATCCTGTCGACCACGGTTTCGATTTCAGCTGTGAAATCATCCTGAACCTCTCCGGTTTCGATATAGTCGAGAAACATCTTTAAGGCTAGTGGAATATCATTTGCAGTGCTTTTTGTATTGAGAATGATCTTCTGGGTTCCGTCACCATAACCTAATTCGAAATTCTGCAGACACCTGTTTTCAAAAACGTATAGATGCCTGCCTTCTTTGAAAAGATCAAATCTGCAAATGAATATTACGATATTCTTCTTAAGCATTGAATATGATTCACCTTTATCCAGCAAATCTTTATCAATCATTGACTGATAGTATCTTCCGCGTTTGGGAAGATCCTTGAACCTGTAATTCTGCATCTCGATGTTGTAAACTTCATCCTCACCGTCGCAGTAAACATCAAGACGTATTCCTTTAGAATAAGCAGAATAATCGTAGTTTTTTTCAATTACCGGAATGTCAACTCTTGATATTTTTTTATCAAGAATACGTTCCAGACATTTGCGGCATAAATCAGGATGCCGCATTACTATTCCAAAAACTGTCTTGTTGCTAAATAGTAGTTTTTCTTTTATCAAGTAAAGAACCTCCTTTGAAAAATTATTTTACGAAAAAAATAATGTGCTCCCTCGGAGGTGTATCAATTACAAAATGTTCAATATATATTATATTGCTAAAATATAGCGAGTTCAATATAAAAATAATATTTCATTGTTCGTTTCACTGCACATATTTTGTTTTATTCTGTAAGGGTTTTTGTTATAATGTTTCAAATTAATGTAGACTATATAGAGTTTTTGTTTTAGATTAAACGTGGTAAAAGATTATGAGAATAGAACATGTTGCAATGTATGTAAATGATTTGGATGCGGCAAGGGATTTCTTCGTGACATTTCTTGGCGGGGTATCTAACGATGGATATCATAACGAGAAGACCGGGTTAAGATCGTATTTTATTTCATTTGAGGATGGAGCCCGTCTTGAGATTATGAACAGACCGGATCTGATAGACGATCCAAAAACTCTTTACCGTACCGGTTATGCGCATATAGCTTTTTCGGTAGGAAGTAAAGAAAAGGTGGATGAACTGACGAAGAGGGTTGCTTCTGCCGGATATGAAGTGATCAGCGGACCGAGGACAACAGGAGACGGATACTACGAATCCTGTATCGTGGCTATTGAGAATAATCAGATAGAAATTACTGTATAGTTTTGAAGGTAAAATGATCAGGCAATAACAGTATAGCTTTATAGTAAAATGATTAGGTAATGACCGGGTTGATCATACCGGGAATCGACATTGAAAAAGGAAGACAAAGAAATATATGAAAAGACAAATTTCGGAAAGCTTTCGGCTTAGTGCAATACTATCGTTGTCGGGCGGACTTCAGGATGCATATACATTTAATGTCAGAGGAAAAGTATTTGCCAATGCGCAGACCGGAAATGTTATCCTGATGAGTCAGAACTTTATGACTGGGGATTTCGGAACAGGTGCTAAATACCTTATACCGATCATAGCATTTGCATTTGGAATCATTCTGGCAGAACAGATTGAACATAAGCTGAAGCATGCGCATAAACTTCACTGGAGACAGGTGATCATTCTGATAGAGATGCTTTTGCTTGGTGCAGTAGGTTTTATCCCGAGAGAGTTTAATATGCTGGCAAATATTCTGGTTTCACTGTCCTGTGCGATGCAGGTGCAGTCGTTCCGTAAGGTTCACGGGTATCTCTATGCAAGTACGATGTGCATAGGAAACCTCCGCAGCGGAACAGAGAGCTTATCACAGTATATTCGTGATAAAGATAAGCAGAATCTCTATAAGACTGCGCATTATTACGGAATAATAATGATATTTGCGATAGGAGCCGGCATAGGTGGCCTGTTGTCTGATATTTGGGGCATATATACGATCTGGGTGTCGGTAGGGCTCCTTTTGGCAGATTTCTTTATCATGATGAAGAAGTATTAACGGAAGAACAACCGTAAGCATTTAAAAGGACAATGAAAAATTTCAGAATATGATAATTATTAGATAATTATCATGATTAATTTATTGTAAAACCAAGAATTTTAAGATATAATATGTTTACGTGATTTTTGGAAGTGGCAGAGGAGAAATATCATTCACATCATGAGGAATGAAACGTGATCTTGCAGCTTTCAATAAATAAAAGAGTAGTGAAAGTTTAAAGGAGGAGTTACTAACAATGGGAATTTTAACAAGATTCAAGGATATCATGGCAGCAAACATCAATGCGCTTCTTGACAAGGCAGAGGATCCTGAGAAGATGATCGATCAGACAATGAGAAATCTTACTTCTGACCTCGGTAAGGTTAAGGAAGAGACAGCTGCAGTTATGGCAGATGAGCAGAGATGCAAGAGAGAGCTTGATCAGTGCAACAAGGAGATCGCTGATATGCAGGCTTACGCTGAGAAGGCAGTTCTTGCAGGAAATGATGCTGACGCAGCTAAGTTCCTTCAGCAGAAGGCTAAACTCGCTACAAAGCAGGCAAGCTTACAGCAGACATATGATGTTGCAGCAGCTAACGCTATGAAGATGCGTCAGATGCATGATAAACTTGTAAATGATATTAATGAGCTTAACATCAGACGTGATGCTATCAAGGCAAAGATCAAGGTTGCTAAGACTCAGGAGCGTATCAATAAGCTTACTTCTAATGTAAGTGATTCTACATCCAGCATGGCTGCATTTGAGCGTATGGAAGCAAAGGCAAATGCTATGCTTGATTCTGCAAATGCTATGGCTGACCTCAATCAGTCTACAGCTGCAAATGAGATCGAAAACCTTGCAGGAAAGTATGATGCGGCACCAGATGCAGTAGTATCTGATGAGATCGCAGCTATTAAGGCAAAGCTTGGAATGGCAGCACCAGCAGCGCCAGAAGCTCCTGCTGAATAATGGAAGGTCTGAATAGAGTACAAGAGGAGGCCTGCTCGTATACCGAGGGGCCTCTTCTTATTTTAGCCGGAGCCGGAAGCGGAAAGACCCGCGTGCTTACGCACAGGATCGCATATCTCATAGATGAGAAGTCAGTAAATCCATACAATATACTGGCAATAACATTTACCAATAAGGCTGCCAATGAGATGCGCGAGAGAGTGGATAATATCGTAGGTTACGGCTCTGAAAGTGTCTGGGTAAGTACATTTCACTCAATGTGCGTGCGTATCCTTAGAAGACATTTTGAAGCAATCGGCGGAAATAACAATTTCACAATATATGATACTGATGAGCAGAAAACAGTTATCAAAGAGGTGCTGAAATATCTAAACCTTGATCCGAAAATGTATCCTGAGAGGATGATGTTATCGGAGATATCTAAGGCAAAGGAGGAATATATCTCGCCTGACAGATATGAAAAGCAGCAGGGCTCTGATTTTAGAGGGCTTCAGAAGGCGAAGATCTACCACGAATATCAGAAGCGTATGAAGCAGAATAACGCTTTGGATTTTGACGATCTGATCTTTAAGACGATAGAGCTTTTTGAGCATCATCCGGACATCCTTGAGCAGTATCAGAATCGTTTCAGATACATCATGGTGGATGAGTATCAGGATACCAACAGGACTCAGTTCCTTCTGGTAAAAATGCTTGCAGCAAAATACAAAAATCTCTGCGTGGTAGGTGATGACGATCAGTCAATCTACAAATTCCGTGGAGCTGATATCAGTAATATCCTGAATTTCGAGCAGGAATACCCTAATGCCAAGGTGGTCAAGCTGGAGCAGAATTACCGTTCTACTGCAAACATCCTGAATGCTGCAAATGGAGTTATCGCCAACAACCAGGGACGCAAGGATAAGAGGCTCTGGACAGATCAGGAGGACGGAGAGAAGGTTATCTACGAGTGCTTTGATAATGAGTATTCTGAGGCTGAAAGCGTCATCAGGCGTATTGTAGAGCTTAAAAGGCAGGGAAAGGCTCTGTCGGATATGGCTGTACTTTACAGAACAAACAATCAGTCGCGTGTGCTTGAAGAGAAGCTTATCATGGAAGGTGTTCCGTACAAGCTCGTCGGAGGCACAAACTTCTATGACAGAAAAGAGATTAGGGATATCGTTGCATATCTTAAATCCGTAAATAACAGGGATGATGAAATATCGCTGAGACGTATCATAAATGTTCCAAGAAGAGGAATCGGAGATACAACTGTCGGAAGACTTGTTGAATACTCCATGGCAAATGGAATCGACCTCTTCTCCGCTATGGATATGGCGGAAACCGTTCCGGGAGTAGGAAGGGCGGCAGGTAAGCTTAAGGAATTCACTGATCTTATATTCAGTCTGTCTGATATTTATCGTGAGGAAGGTCTTACAGCACTCTTTGATGCAATCCTTGAGAAGACTGAGTATGTGGCTTTACTTAAGGCAGAAGGAACTGATGAAGCCAAGACCAGAGTTGAAAATATAAATGAACTCCGAAATAAGGTTGTAAGCTATGAGGAAGGCAGCGAAACACCATCGCTTACAGAACTTCTTGAAGAGATAGCTCTTGTAGCTGATACAGATACCGGCACAGAAACTGATGACAGGGTTTCGCTTATGACTCTTCACAGCGCTAAGGGACTTGAATTCCCTTATGTTTTCATGGTCGGTATGGAGGAAAGGCTCTTCCCAAGCGGACTTTCAATGGATTCTGATGATCCTGATGCTCTTGAGGAGGAGAGAAGACTCTGTTATGTCGGAATAACCAGAGCTATGAAGGAGCTTCGTCTAAGCAGTGCATCCAGTCGTATGATAAATGGAAGCAGAAATTATACGGAGATTTCAAGATTTATTAAGGAGATACCATCCAACCTGCTTATCAGAAAGGCTGACAGGGCGCCTTCTTTCATGTCAAGGAATTCTGCGGGACGTGACGGTCAGGGCAGCTTTGGAAGAAGAAGCTATGATGACAGCTACGGCTCAGGCGGCGGTTTTGGCGGCTTCGGCGGCACAACCTCTGCAAAGACTGTTAAGACAGTCAAGGAAAAGCCTTACGGCGGACTGGATTTTTCTTCTATGAAGAAAGGCGTGCCAGCGCAGACAGACATTGATTACGCTGTCGGCGATACCGTAAAGCACATTAAATTCGGAAAAGGCACTGTTAAGAGTATAGTCAGCATGGGCTCTGACAGCGAGGTCATTGTTGATTTTGACAGGGTCGGAGAGAAGAAAATGTATGCTTCTCTGGCAAAATTGAAAAAAATGTGAAATGAGGCTTTTTTAATACATTTTAAAGATTTTGGTATGGAATAATAAAAAATGCTGTGTTATAATAATTATGCTATATTAATTTGTTGAAAGGTGGGTATTCATATGAACGACATTGAGAAGAAAACAGACGAGCCTGTTGAAAGCGCAAAGAACGCGTTTCTTTCAATAGCAATCATCGTAGGTGTTATTACTATCATTGCAGGTATTGCTCTTGCAGTTTATAAGTATCTTACACCTGATTATCTTGATGACTTTGATGAGTTTGATGATGATTTTGATGATGATTTCTTTGATGATGATCAGGAGATCACAGAGGACGTTAAGCCAGAGGCAGAAGCTTAGGCTGAGGCATAGACTTGTCGCGTTAAATGAGAAGGAAGACCGCCGGGTGTTTTGCATTCGGCGGTCATTTCATGTTTATAAATCTTCATAAAGTCTTAAGATTATTATTTCATTTATCTGTTAGGATATAAGAGGGGGAAGTATACCCTGGGATATATGATTATATGAGAAATGGGGATGACGTATGGTATATAATATACTGATGTGTGATGATGAAAAGGAGATTGTTGAGGCCGTCTCTATCTATCTTGAGGCGGAAGGGTATAATGTTTATAAAGCCTATGACGGGGCTGAGGCACTTGAGATAATAGATAAAGAAGAAATACATCTTCTTGTAATAGACATCATGATGCCGAATATTGACGGATTAAACGTGGTAAGAAAAGTTAGAGAATTCAGTAATGTTCCGGTAATACTTCTTTCGGCAAAGTCTGAATATAACGATAAGATACTCGGCCTTAACGTAGGGGCGGATGATTATATAACGAAACCATTTAACCCTCTTGAGCTTGTTGCCAGAGTTAAGTCTCAGATGAGAAGATATACAATGCTTGGGAATATTTCCGATACTTCGGTTGATAATGATAAGCTTGCAACAGGCGGACTTGAGATTGATATCAAGAGCAGAACAGTTACTGTTGACGGCGAAGATGTTAAGCTTACGCCTATTGAATTTCATATACTCCGTTTCCTGATGGAGAATATGAATACGGTATTTTCAACATCCCAGATATATGAGGCTGTATGGAAGGAGGAAGCATTTGCTTCTGAGAATATCATAGCTGTACATATCAGACATATCAGGGAGAAGATCGAGCTTAATCCTAAGGAGCCAAGATACCTTAAGGTTGTCTGGGGACAGGGATACAAGATTGAAAAGATTTAGATTATTAAGCTATGAATGATAATAGTAAAGTGAAAAAAAATGATCTATTGCATAGCAGAGCCAGTAAGGTTTTTCTTGAACTTATTGGCTTTGTTTGCGTTGTAATGCTTATTCTTCTGTATTTTACCAAGTTTATCAAGAATAATTATTTTGAAGATACGGATGTGGAAAGAAATGTTGATTATGCTGAGACACAGCATATCAAAGACTGTTTCAATAATGAGATACTTCGTATAGCGAGCATCCATGACATAAATAACAGATATCTCAGCATCGACAGGGAAAGCGACATAATGGATTACTGCGACCTTTCGACTCTTATAGATAACACTTCTATCATTCAGCTTGATGACGGAAAAGAATATATAGAAGACTTCTGGGAAACCTATGATAACATAAGGACTTCATTTTCTATCTATGAGTTTGAAGCTTATTGTGATTCTCCGGTGGAGAGCTTTGTATATGACATCTCATTAAACAATTATTATAATGATCTCGATGGAAATGCGCATGCACTGTATAATGATAAGGATTATTCATTTTATGAGTACATGTATAATTCCTCTTATGTTACTCTTAGTGCAAATGAATATAGACGTATCGCCTTAAGCATAGCGGATACCAATATGGATAGTGCATACAGTATTCTTAAGGATGGTAAGTACAGCTCTTACCGCCAGAGTATTGACAGTAATGATCTTGTTGCTTTTGATGATTATGAACATTATTTTGTGATGACATCCGATAAGATCTATAATAACTGCGGTTATATGGATATCTCTAATATCTATGGTGATACAATTCTTTATATACCTGTCAGTTATCTTAATGTCTACGGCAGCATCGAAGAATTAGAAAGATCGATACTTTTTGCACCTGTTTTTGAAAACATAGTTCCGGCATTTATTTCAGCAATGGGGGAAGACTTTTATACCATCAGCTCCCTTATTTTCTATAATTACAATGACGAGAGCAGTGAAACTACAACGGCTCTTTATTCATACAGCTTCAGCGATGAAACAGCAGACAGCAATGTTTTATATTATAAAAGCGATCAGGCCGGCGTATATATATATGATTCTTCCGAAGATCTGAAATATATAGAAGAAACCTGCGATATGGTTCTTATATACGGAATAAATGGTGAAGGTAAGGAAGAAAGCTATTACTTGGATTCTGACGGAAACAGGAATTCAATTTCATATTTTGATTCAACTTTAGTTTCGGATATGGACGGCTGGTCGGATATAAAGATAATAATAGGTCTTTCTTCGGGACTTATCTCAAAGCTTGATGTGGGACGTTATGAGGAGAAAAGACGTGTGCTTTATAACTTCTGCAGAATATTGTATGAGGATTATAATCTGCTTTTCTGTACATCAATAATCGTATTGGTTCTTGTATTCGCGGCGATGATGCTTCTGAATAATCCATATTATTATCAGGACGGAGAGAAGAGGATCTTCCTTATAGACAGAGGCTGGCTGGAGGTGCTTGTAATAATATTTGCAGCATTATTCTTTGGTTTCAGTAAGATCTTTAAGGACTTCTTTGAGGATATATATCAATATGACAGCTGGCAGAGGATACTTACTCCTATCAAGGTGACGATGATCACGATCGACAGTGCTCTGATATTTGTATATCTGGTGGAAATCATTTTATCAATCCAGAGAAGGCTTAAGAGAAGAGTGTTCATTGATGAACTGCTTCTTGTCAAGCTTGTCAGATGGGTAAGCGGCATGTTTGAAATGGCGTCAAGGCAGGGACGCGGAGGACGTGTTGCATTTATCAGAGGAAGTATGGTGTTTGTATTTAATATTTTAGCTATACTTGCAATTCAGATCTGGCATTTTCCGGTAATAGCACTGATATTTTTTGATGTGATCTATGCTCTGGTAAACCTGCTTTCAATATCCAAGACAGTTAAAAATGAAGAAGGTGTCGACAGAGTCCTTAATACCGCCAGAGAGATAGGCGGAGGAAATCTGGAGGCGCAGGTTGATACGGAAGGTATCGGCGGAAGCAGCCTTACCCTTGCACAGACTATTAATGGTATGAATGACGCTCTGAATGCAGCTGTAGAGAAGAGTGTACGTGACGAGAAGATGAAAGCGGAGCTCATCACAAATGTATCCCACGACATCAAAACACCGCTTACTTCAATAATCAATTATGTGTCGCTCATAAGAAGAGAGAAGGTTGACAATGAGAAGCTTCTGGGGTATGTTGATATACTGGACAGCAAATCTCAGAGACTTAAACAGCTTATAGAGGACCTTATAGAGGCATCAAAGGCAAGCTCCGGGGAGATTGAGATGGATATAATCAGTCTGGATTTTTCCGAATTCATGAATCAGGTTATCGGTGAATCTATAGACAGATTCCATGATAATGATCTGGAGATTTCTACTGATATAAGTAAAGAGACAGTAATGATAAATGCCGACGGACGCCATCTTGTAAGAATAGCTGAAAACCTGCTGAACAATGCATATAAGTATTCTGAAAAAGGATCTACCATTTATCTTACCCTTAGGAAAGAAGAGAATAATGCGGTAATGACTGTTAAAAACCGCAGCAGGCAGAAACTTGATTTATCGGCTGAGGAGCTTTTAGAGAGGTTTGTACGAGGCGACAGATCCAGATCGACTGAAGGAAGCGGTCTGGGACTTTCCATAGCTAAAAGTCTGACTGAACTTATGAACGGAAAGTTTGAGATTTCTATAGACGATGCAATTTTTATAGTTAACATAACATTTCCTCTTATGAAAGAAGAACAGTAATGAGTAATTTGGTTTTCAGTATTAATGTTACAGCGCCAATCTTTCTTATGATACTTCTGGGGTATTTCCTTAAGAAGATAAAGGTGATAGACGATAATTTTGTTAAAGTGGCAAACAAATATGTCTTTTTGGTAGCTCTTCCGGTAATGCTTTTTAAGGATATAGCTCAGACGGATATTATAAAGGATATAAGTGCAGGATTTGTTATATTTTGTTCGTCTGTTACAATACTGATGTTTTTGATCATTTGGCTCCTTTCATATCTTCTGATAAAAGATAAGACTCAGGTTGGTGCATTTGCGCAGGCCGGAGCAAGGGGAAGCGCAGCGGTACTTGGTGTTGCGTTTGTTGAGAACATCTGCGGAAGTGCCGGAATGGCTCCTGTAATGATAGTTGCTGCTGTACCGTTTTTTAATATTCTGTCGGTCATCATATTGACTTTTTCTGCAGATCTGGGAAAAGATGTAAAGCTTACAGGAGAAAGCAAAGCTCTTGCAAAACAGAGAAGAAATAAGAATATCAGGAAAGCCTGCATAAATATTTGTAAGAATCCTATTATTCTCGGTATTCTCGCAGGACTTTTATTCTCGATTTCAGGGCTTGAAATGCCAAAGATCCCATCGAAGATGATAAATTACATCTCAAATACAGCTACTCCTATAGCTCTTTTGGCAATTGGAGGAGGCTTTAATGGTAAAGAAGCGCTTAACAGGCTTAAACCGGCTGTATGTGCGTCTATAGTGAAGCTTATTATCCTTCCGGCTGCATTTATACCTGTTGCTGCCTGCTTTGGATTTGGCCCGAGTGAAATGGCTGCTATTCTTGTTATGCTTGCGTCGCCATCTACAGTTAGCTGCTATGTTATGGCTGACAATATGGGAAATGACAGAGTGCTTACATCCAATACTATATTGATCACTACGATCATGTCCTCGCTGACTCTCACAGGCTGGGTATATATAATGAGAGCAGTAGGACTGTTATAAAATAATTAGCGCAGCGGGACAGCTGCGATGACATTACATCAGTATGTTTTTTTTAAATTTGTCTGATGTTTTATCAAAAAAATTACGAAAAAATGACGCAAATACACAGGTTTCAAGGCACTTTCAGATTGTATTTAAATTAGTACAAAAAAAATATTTTTTTTTCTTGACATTTGGGGCCTTCATCTATATAATTGGAAAAGTGCTGAAAAACACGGGATCTTAGCTCAGCTGGGAGAGCATCTGCCTTACAAGCAGAGGGTCACA
>ONVE01000073.1 GCA_900321215.1 uncultured Eubacterium sp.
TCAGGTATCTCAACATCGAACACTGTCTGTATTGCCTCACCCAGAACAATATTTGAAAGATCCGAAACATCCTCAGCCGATCCTGTTTCTTCTGTTCCAGCCTCTGCCGCTGCCTCAGCTTTGCTTTCAGCCTCAGCTTCTGTTTCTGACTCAGCCTCTGTCTCAGTATCGGTTACAGCCTCTGCCGATTCAGCTTCAGCTGCTGTTTCTGTCTCAGCTTCTTCTGCAGTATCTTCTTCAATCTCGATTGACACCTCATCTTCAGCAGGTGTTTCATCTGATCTGTCCGGCTCATAATAAGAAGTAGATTCGTCTACATTACTTATCTCAAGCCCTATCCTGAGATCATCCGGAGTCTTTTCGGAAGCCTCCGTCTCACTCTTTCTCTTCTCTTCCTCATCCTTCTTATAAGCACTGATGCTGTCAAAAGGATTAGAAAAATCAAGAACCTCATCATCAAGTTCAGCTATAGAGTCTGATTCAGGAGCGAAGCCGTCATCAAAATCATATGTGATGAAATCATCTAAATTTGTTTCAGGTTTTAATTCCCTCATATCCCTATCTGTTCCTTGATCATCCGAAGCCACAGCTTTACCAGTGACTTCAGTTTTATCATCTATACTTTTTTCTGTTATATTTTCAGTTGTTTTTTCTGCTGTATCTTCCGCAGCAGCCTTTACCTCAGCTGCAGTATCAGAAGGTTCTTTCTCAGAATCCTCCGCCTTAGCTTCAGCTTCCTTTGATTCTTCTGCTGTTTTTTCTGCTTCAGCAGAGTTCTTTTCAGCTTCAGTTTTTCCGGATTCTTCTGTTTCTTTAACAGCTTCAGTTTCTTTAACTTCTGCTACCTCTGAAGAGCTGCTCTTATCAGCATTTTCAGAAGACTCATCCTTAGCGGCCTTCTCTGCCTCTTCGGAGTCCTCTCCTTCTTCATCTGTTTCAGGAGTTTCCTCTCTTCTGAACTTACGCTTGATAAAGTCCTTAAGGCTTCTCTTTATGCCTTCGCCGTCTTTCTTCTCTTTAACAGCTTCGTTATCAGCCTTATCAGCTTCTTCCGTACTCTCGGAATCCGTTCCTTCTCCGGAAGCTTCAGAAGCTTCATCTGAGTCTTCTCCGGAATTCTTATTCTTAAGCGCTTCCTTCAGACTCTTCTTTCTGAGCTTTCTCTTCTGCTTTTCGGTAAGCTCGTCCATGGTATCGTCAACCATGATAAGTATCTCGGGATCCTTTGGATTTCTGATGTAATAATCCTTTTCAAGCTGTTCAGCCTCGAGTTTTCTTACCTCTTCCTCAGCCTCGTCATCATCCGCATGCTCTTCGCTGCTGAATATATCAAAATATTTATGAAGCTTATCTCTGTCCTGTACTATCTCATACAGAAGCTCGATATTCTTGCTGTTCTTATAGGTTGCCATATAGTCAGAAAGGATAACATCCATATCATCCTTATCCATTTTCATGGCAAGCATTATAAGCTCAAAGCTCCAGTCCTCATCCATATTATCTCTGTAATACGGATAGATCAGGTCGAAAAGCTCACTGTAAGGAGCTCCTTCAGCCTTCCTCATGATATACTTTATATTGTCAAGCTTCCTCTCGGAATTCTTCTCGACAAACAGATAATGCTCATAGTACTTCCCGGCAAGCTCCTTAAAACCTCTCTTGAGATAAAGTGTCATGAGTGACTCAATGACTCTGCTGTTATTCTCAGCCATTATATGAGCTCTCACATACTGCCTTCTGGCATCCTTATACCTTCCGACATTTTCATATATCTCGCCGCAGGTTCTTACAAACTGCGGGTTCAGAGATTTGTCAAGATCCTGCGCATCCAGGATATCAACTGCCACATCATAATTACGGGACTCCGCTAGCTCCTTTATCTTATTTACGCTGGCCATACTCAACCCTGAACTCAACTTAAATCACCTCAACTCGAAAATTTATTTTAGTTATCTTCGAAGACCTTTTCAACCTTCTCGATAACGCTTTCTTTCATATTACCGCGCGTCTTCTCGTACATCTGACCGGATTCCATGATCTCAAGGAGCTGTATTCTGTACTTGTTATCGATCTCCTTGATATATCCCATGAGGACATCCTTGATCTCATTAACGTACTCCTTATCTCTCATCTCTTCGATCATCTTCTCATAATCGAACTTGGTTGTAACCTTCATGTCATCCTGCTTACGTCCGCAGACAATACACTCTTCATTTCCTGCTTCATTTACATGGCCGCAGTTACATGTCCAGATCATACCATCGGTACGATATTTCTCAACTGCATCGATACCTCTCTTAGCCTTTAATGCTTCAAGTCTTCTTGTTGTCATTGAAACATTGACCGGAGTATCGTTGCATGCGAATATTCCTCTAGGGGTAACATACTTATTGATGATTACCTTTGCATCCTTAAGAAGCTTGATATCATTTACTGAAAGTCCGCAATCTACGAAATCAGATTTGATAAGTGAAACGTTGCCCTTGTCAAATACAAGATCCACGCCCTTCATAACAAGCTTCTCATCATATATATTTGTAAGCTCCACATCGGCTCTTACTGCATTTATATCATCGAGATTATAATTATAGAACCAAACAGAAAGATTTACCTCATCTCTTGAACCATCAACAATGACCTTGACCGGTCTAGGAACAAGTCTGACATAATAATTGGTAACAAAAAGCTCCTTATAAACATTAGGAATTATAAGTTCCTTCTTCTTGATCTTTACAGCGGTACCTGTCATGATAACCGCAAATGAACCTGATGCAAGCTCTGCATATCTCATCTGAATACCGATGATCGCATTTGCATCCTTCTCCTTAGCGCTCTTGATAAGGCTGTTCTTAACCTCCTCATCACAGTCGTTAAGGTCGTCGAGATCCTGATCAGAATCTCCCATAACATCAGCGGCAATACCCTTAATGAATTTAGACTGATAAACCGCCTGTCCAACTACAAAACCAAGATACTCCGTAACCTCATAACCCTCGAAGCTTTCGCCCGTTGTCAGTAACAAATCTGCCATTTGTTTTCTCCCCTCTACCTCATTAAATGATCGTATCAAACGCTGCATTTTTTTACTAAACCATTCTTTCCACCCCAAAAAATGCACGCTTCACAACTCTTTTATTATAGCATATCAAAATGAAAAAACCAACACTTTATATAAATCTTTGAGGTTCTTTATTGATATATTTTCTGAAAGTATACTCTATCGAGAAGCATGTTTCCTCTTCACTTTCCTCAACCATTTCCCATTCAGGCAATTTATCAAGATCAGGGAAATATGAATCAGCCTGATAAGAGTAATCAAGCTTTGTGACTATAGCCTCATCGCAATACGGAACAAGCGCCTTATAGATACTCTCTCCGCCTATGATATAGATGTCATCCGTATCATACTGAGACAGAACCTCTTTAAGCTCGTCCATATCATGAACCACTGTAGCTCCCTTTACATTAAATGATTTATTTCTGGATAAAATGATATTGGTCCTGTTCACAAGCGGAAGTCCGTTTGGAAATCCTTCAAGCGTTTTTCTTCCAAGTACTACAACCTTACCTGTTGTTATCCTTCTGAAATTCTTCTGATCATTTGGGATCTTAACAAGAAGATCATTCTGAAATCCTATTGCCCAGTTATTATCAACCGCTACTATCGCCTTCACTTTACAGTCCTCCGTTCTTTAATAGCCTAAACTGCTATCGGGATATTCTTGACCTGTGGTCCGGTCTGGTAATCCTCGATAACAAAATCATCAACAGTAAATTTATAGAAATCCTTAACATCCGGATTAAGAGTTACCTTCGGAGCCGGATAACACGGTCTCTCGATAAGCTCCTTAACTATCGGGATATGTCTGTCATAGATATGTGCGTCCGCGATCACATGAACAAGCTCACCCGGCTTAAAGCCTGTTGCCTGAGCTATCATCATGAGAAGTGCACTGTATTGGACAACATTCCAGTTGTTTGCAGCAAGCACATCCTGTGACCTCTGGTTAAGGACTGCATTCAGTCTGTCTCCTGTTACATTAAATGTCATGCTGTATGCACACGGATAAAGCCTCATTTCATGAAGGTCCTGATGCACATAGATATTCGTCATTATACGTCTGCTGTATGGATTGTTCTTAAGATCAAAGAGAACTCTGTCGACCTGATCAAATTCTCCTTCTTTGTACTTGTGCTTTACGCCAAGCTGATAACCGTAGGCCTTTCCGATGGAACCATCCTCATCCGCCCACTCGTCCCAGATATGACTTTTAAGATCCTTGATATTGTTGGACTTCTTCTGCCAGATCCAGAGGATCTCGTCTATTGCTGATTTGATATATGTCTTTCTAAGTGTTATCGCAGGGAACTCTTCGGAAAGATCATATCTGTTGACTACGCCAAATCTCTTGATCGTATAGGCAAGACTTCCGTCCTCCCAGTGCGGTCTGACCTTTTCTCCCTCGGTACTGTAACCATTATCAATAATATCCCTGCACATATTTATAAACAGTTCGTCTGCCTTACTCATTTTCCCCTCCGTAAAATGTGGATTGAATCCGAAAAACTCCTCCTTAAGAGGCATTCGATCCGGCTTTATGCCAATTCGATCCGAAAATAATCTGTCATCAAAAATTTATGTTACCATAAAACCGCATCAAAAAAAAGTCCAAATGATAAATGAAAGGTATGAAAGATATGAAAAATGTGAAAAAACCACAGATTCTGATCTACTGGGGCGATATACTCCGAAAAGCACGCTTATCGAGAAATCTCACACAGAAAGAAATAGCGGATGTTCTGCACATATCAAGGCAGACCTACAGCAGCTTCGAGACCGGCCGTTCGCATCCGACACCCGAGCTTATCGCTATACTTTCTAACATTTACGATATCAATCTCTTCGATCTGGTTTTAAAGTATATGCCTGACGAATACGTTGCGGAGCAGCATGAATTTAAGTATTCGATTCCATCCTCTCCAAATATCACCACAAAAAAGCCGAGTAAGATACGTCGGAAGCCCGACATCATCTTCCCTGATAAGATCGATCTGGATGAATGACATCA
>ONVE01000131.1 GCA_900321215.1 uncultured Eubacterium sp.
ACGGAGGGAATCGCAGCAGGCAAAATAACTGCGATGGACTTTGGAAAGACAGATAGTTCAGCAGAAGATAAGAAGAAAAATAACCAATAATGTAAAAAGGAGAGCAGGTACATTTAAACCGGCTCTCCTTTTATATTATTCACCTATCGCTTTATCGATCACTGAAATGATCTTTTTCTTATTGTCACAGATCAGAAGAACCGCATAATCGCCCTTACTGTAGAGCTTGGCGTCCTCCACCCTCTTAACCTGATCAGCTCCATAGGATTTGTAGATATTTGTACGGTCCTTAAGATGACTTCGAAATGAATCCATTACCTCGTTCATATCTGAAATATCCTTCAGCTTTACAACCGCTATCTCGTCAGCCTTTCCTTCTGTAGAATATGACAGAAAGAAGCTGTCTATCTTACTGTATTCCACGTCTGAAATATAACTAAAGAGCCTGTCCGCATCAGCTGCTTCTGAATTAACGGTTGTCATTTCCGGAAGACCGTCTGCTGCTTCGATCACCTCTTTTGAAAGGTCGTACATACTGACCGTCTGTGCCTCTGCCTTATCAGAGTCTGCTTTATCTTCCGTACTCTCATCTGTGACCTTAATTGTAAGCCCCTCGTCCGAGCCTGCTTCATCGGCATCCTTACCGCAGCCGAAGAGAGATGATGCTGCCGCCAACAGAAGAGCCATGACCATTAATTTCTTTTTTACTTCTAACATATCTTCACCTTACCCTTTTTCATATTAAGCATATTTATATTATTAATTACATTTTATTAATTATCATAAAATGTATAATCTCCGATTATATCGCTGAAAGCATCATTTATAGCGTCTTCCATCTTCTGCTTATCTTCTTCACTTAAAGCATCCTTATCTACCACCTTTGCAGCAGTAGTATCATCATCGTACCAACTGAAACATACAGCAACCAGAATTCCTTCAGCGCTTCTTGCTACATTCACATTAATAAACAGCTCATCGGCATAGCTTTCATTTAATCTGCTAGTCAGCTCAGTTATCATTTTGACAGCCTTGATGCATTCTTTTTCTTTATCTTCACTAAAGATATACGAGAGGGAACTCTTCTTTTCATCCATAGCTTTTCTGATCTCCTTTGGAATATCATAGATATTCTGCGGCTTTACTGCCTGCTGATACATAACATTGTATTTCAGACTGTCCGCCGTAGGGAATAACTCTCTGTCCCAGTTCTGTGAAAGTCCCATCATATCATCACTTAAGTTAAAGTTTTGATAACCGCCTCTTCCTACATCTGAATAAATGTCTGTGTGATACCAGTCACCATCTATCCTGACCAGATCCCATGAATGATAACACTCCGAATTGTGAACAACCTTGCATTCGATATCAAGCATATGCATGAAGAGTCTGAAGGTTGTTGCATATCCTACGCAGACAGCATTATGATATTTCAGCACTCCATAAGGATTATCTGCATCTGACATGCTTGATGGAATAACTGTAAGATTTCCATGATCCTGTGCAAGATTCGTGGTCATCCAATCATAGATTGCTTTCTCCTTCTCATAATCCGTCATGTTCGGCTTTATCACTTCCTTTATGACCTTTTCTGCCATGTCGAGAACTTCCTTCTCTCTGTCAGAAAGAGACGATCTGTCGCCTGACTTATATGCATCGGAGATTTTTCTGGTGGATCTGATAACATAATTATCTGCTATACGTATATCATTTTCTCCTTCTCCCGTATCCTTATCCGCTGCATCTAAAGCATCATCCATGTCATCGAAAAACTCACTTGTATTATCTGATACGCCATTTTCTTCCGAAAGCTTTTCATCAAATGGATTCTTCTTATATTTTTCAGCCTCCTTACCGCCGTAAATCTCCTTCTCATCAAGGATCTTCACAACCTTGTCGGTATTCTTATTATTATCGTTCAGCTTTTTGATACAAGTCACACTGAGGGCTGTATTTGCTGCAAGCGCTGCGATAAGAATTCCTATCATTACCTTTTTGCCTGCATCAGAGGATCCTTTGGTCTTTTCTTTATTAATACCTGCCTTTGTGTCCACATCTTCAATGATCCTGCTCCAGACCTTCTCCTTCTCGGATTTGATCTTTCCTTCAAGCTCCTCATCCCTGCTGCTCAGATTATTCATTTCTTCCATAAAAAAACTCCTTTTTAAACCAAAAAAGGAAGCTGCGGGTCTAAAAAGATCCTGCGGCTTCCCTTTAAACTACCTTACAAGCTTTATTATATCCGGGCACACTCCCAAATCAATAAAGCCTTCCTTAAGGCACTCTGTATAATTCTTAAGCTTTTTTATAGATTAATTCATTTTTTATAAATATTCTCTTCAAACCTGTAGTTTTGATCTCTTCCTACAGATTATCAATGATCTGGCGATGTATCTTCTTGAAAAAGAAGCTGGACATCACGAGGGATGCACCCTCGGCTATAGGAAATGCCCACCATACATTTGTTATAACTCCTGTCTTGGACAGAAGCCATGCTGCCGGTATAAGTACAACCAGCTGTCTTCCTATAGAAATGATGAGCGAATACATACTCTTCGAAAATGCCTGGAACACGCTTCCCATGGCGATACATGTACCCGCAAGAGGGAAGGACAGACAGATTATCCTGAAGGCCGGAACTCCAATCTGAAGCATTTCATCATCCGGATTAAAGAAGCCCAGCAGCTGCTTCGGAATAAGCTGGAAGCAGAGCGTTCCGATAAGCATTATCGAAACCGCAAGGAATATCGCAAATCTTAAGGCTTCCCTGATCCTCTCCTTCTTTCTCGCTCCGTAGTTATAAGCAAGCACCGGAATTATACCATTGTTAAGACCGAATACCGGCATAAAGAAGAAGCTCTGGAGCTTGAAATATGCTCCGAAAACTGTGGTTGCCATATTTGAAAAAGTACTGAGGATCTTGTTCATCATATATGTCATGACAGATCCGATCGACATCATAAGTATAGAAGGCACGCCGACTATAAATATCTGCTTTATGACCGTTCCCTCAGGAGAGAAAACTCCCTTAAGGCTCAGCTTGATCTCTTTATTGAACCTGATATTAAGTATAAGTCCAAGGCAGGCTGCAACGCACTGTCCGAGAACTGTTGCTAGTGCCGCTCCTGCGACCTCAAGCCTTGGAAATCCGAAATATCCAAAGATAAGTATAGGGTCGAAAATGATATTTATGATAGCTCCGGTTCCCTGTGAGACCATACTGAAGATGGTAAGACCTGTTGACTGAAGCAGTCTTTCAAAAGTCATCTGGAAGAAAAGTCCAACCGATAATGAATTACATAACTTAAGATAAGTTGTTCCGTAATCCACGATAACCGGATCACTCACCTGACTCCTTATAAATGCCTCAGCAGCAAAAAGACCTACCAGCAAAAATACCAGAGTACTGATGATCGTGATGAATATACCATTATTGGCTGCTGCATTTACGCGGTCATATCTTTTCTCGCCCAGCGATCTGGAAAGAAGTGCATTTATACCTACTCCGATTCCCGAACCGACTGCGATCATAAGTGTCTGCAGCGGAAATGCATATGTTACTGCCGCAAGGGCATCTTTACTTACCTGCGCAACGAAAACGCTGTCTACTACATTATAAAGAGCCTGTACAAGCATCGAAATCATCATCGGAAGAGACATTGATATGATAAGCTTCTTTACCGGGACAACGCCCATTTTATTCTCTTTAACCTCTGCTGACTGCTCTTTTTTCTCTGATTCTGACATTTTTAAACTCCAAACGTATAACTAAAACCTTTTGTCCGGCAAATCTCGCCGGGATGAAACATCCACTGATTTTATTCATCAAAAAGCGGTGTCGAAAAATATCTTTCTGCTGTATCCGGAAGAACTGTAACTACCGTCTTGCCTTCTCCAAGCTTCTTTGCAAGCTTAAGCGCAGCGGCAACATTTGTACCGCTTGATATTCCTACCATGAGACCTTCCTCTCTGGCAAGACGCTTGGATGTTTCGATAGCTTCTTCATCCGATACAACATAAATATAATCATAAATGGTCTGATTAAGGATATCCGGGATTATACCGTCGCCGATACCCATCTGCAGATGTGTTCCAACAGTACCGCCTGCAAGGATTGCTGCGTTCTG
This sequence comes from uncultured Eubacterium sp., assembly GCA_900321215.1. Taxonomy (GTDB): domain Bacteria; phylum Bacillota; class Clostridia; order Lachnospirales; family Lachnospiraceae; genus Eubacterium_Q. The sequence goes on from ONVE01000131.1 coordinate 4,128, forward strand.
CGGCTCAACTGCCCAGATCTCAACATCAGGATACTGACGCTTTAATACCTCGCCGATACCTGTTATGGTTCCGCCTGTTCCGATACCGGAACAGAAACCGTGAATAGGACCCTCTACCTGCTCCATTATCTCCAGAGCAGTATGCTTTTTATGTGCCATTGTGTTATTTGGATTCTCAAACTGCTGCGGAACGAAAACCCTCGGATCCTCCTCCTGCATACGAAGCGCTGTTTTTAAGCATTCATCTATACATGCACCGATATCTCCGGCATCATGTATAAGGATCACCTCTGCGCCATAATGCTTTACAAGCTTTCTTCTCTCCTCACTGACCGAATCCGGCATAACGATAACAGTCTTATAACCTCTGACTGCACCGACCATGGCAAGTCCGATGCCCTGATTACCGCTCGTAGGTTCTACAATGATAGTGTCTTCTTTGATCAGCCCGTCCTTTTCGGCCTGCTTGATCATATTAAGCGCTGTTCTTGTCTTGATAGATCCTCCGGCATTAAGAGCTTCCATCTTAACGAGTACCTCTGCACTGCCTGGCTCAACCATTTTATTGAGCCTTATAAGCGGTGTATGACCCACCGCTTCAAGTATGTTATTACAAACCATGATATCTCCCTCTATCTTGATTTATAGAAAAACAATAAAACTATTTTATACTTCAATGATATATGCGGTCAAGAAGAAAAAAAATATAGTCCATTATAAATGAAGCGTATTACAAAACCGTTCCTCTCTCCCTGCCGTCAATAAAAAAAGCCGGAAACCTTCTCAGGTTTTCAGCTTTTGAGAGGCGCCAACCAGATTTGAACTGGTGATAGCGGTGTTGCAGACCGATGCCTTACCACTTGGCTATGGCGCCATATTTTATAATTTCATAGGCTTCTTATGAAGTTATGAGCTCCCCGAGTTGGGCTCGAACCAACAACCCCTCGGTTAACAGCCGAGTGCTCTACCATTGAGCTATCGAGGAAGACTGTCTATCAGAACAACCTTAGTTGCTGCTGTCTTTACTAAGCGGAGATGGAGGGATTTGAACCCTCGCGCCGGTTACCCGACCTACACCCTTAGCAGGGGCGCCTCTTCAGCCACTTGAGTACATCTCCAGTGCCTAAAATCCCTTACCAAGTTTCTGTCCACTGCGTGAATCTGAAAATCTTAGGTGAATTATTAGGTTCGCATGTGATTATTTTCTCTCAACACGCTATAATAACTTAACAAAAATATGCAGCGATGTCAAGAGTTTTTTTATTATATCATTTCAAGATAAACAAATATCCCCCCAGTCGTAAATGATATGTACCCGGTATTCCGAATACATATCAAATACTTCCGGGGGAATCTTTAATAATTATTATATCCAGTTGATCTTATCATAATTATCCGACTGCATTTAGTCTTCATACTGACCTGATTCAATGACAAGGGTTACAACGTTGCTGTAGAGAACTGTATCTCCGTCAGTTATCTTACATCTCCACTTG
>ONVE01000197.1 GCA_900321215.1 uncultured Eubacterium sp.
ATTATGTTTTACTTACGCATAAATATCTTCCTGCAGTAATCCAGGAATTCCCTGTTATTTCTTGTCTTTGAGAAAATCTTTATGATCTCTTCCGTGATCTCGTCGCTCTTCAGTCCTCTCAGCTGGCTGTGGATTGCATCAAGCACATCCGATTCCTCCGCTGTAAGAAGAAGATCGTCCTTTCTGGTTCCGGACTTTGCTATATCTATAGCCGGAAATACTCTCTTCTCTGAAAGATTTCTGTCAAGCACAAGCTCCATGTTGCCTGTACCCTTGAATTCCTCGAATACAACATCATCCATACGGCTGCCTGTATCGATAAGCGCAGTAGCAAGTATGGTAAGGCTTCCGCCCTCACGCATATTTCTTGCAGCACCGAAGAATTTCTTAGGCATATGAAGCGCTGCAGGATCGAGACCGCCCGAAAGAGTTCTTCCGCTTGGCGGAACAGTAAGGTTATATGCTCTTGAAAGTCTTGTAATACTGTCGATTAAGATCACAACATCCTTCTTACTCTCGACAAGTCTCTTAGCCCTTTCTATAACCATTTCCGATACTCTCTTGTGATGCTCAGGAAGCTCATCAAATGTTGAATAAATTACCTCTGCATTCGGTCCTTCTATAGATTCCCTGATATCCGTAACCTCTTCAGGTCTTTCATCGATAAGAAGTACAAGCAGATTCATATCCGGATATGCAACGCTTATCCTTTTTGCAATCTGCTTAAGAAGTGTTGTCTTACCTGCCTTAGGAGGCGAAACGATCATACCTCTCTGTCCTTTACCGATTGGTGAGAAAAGATCCACTATACGAAGTGAAATAGGCGCATTATTGTAATCAAGCTTGATCCTCTCACATGGGAAGATCGGAGTCATATCTTCAAAATTCATTCTTGTGGCAAGCTGTGAAGGGAACATGCCGTTTACCGACTCAATATATAAAAGCGCTCTGAACTTCTCATTAAGATTCATTTTCTTTCTGATAGGTCCTCTGATGATATCACCTGTCTTCAGTCTGAATCTTCTGATCTGAGCCGGCGAGATGTAAATGTCCTTGTCGCCCGGCATATAATTATCACTTCTTACAAAGCCGTAGCCTTCAGCCATAACCTCTAAGATACCGTATGCATGTTCACCGCTGGCAAGATTTGAATTATATTCCTGGCCGTCATACTGCATAATGCTGTTTGCAGGCTGCTGCTCTTCACTCTGCGGCGCTGCATTCTCGTTCTTAACCTCTGCCTCATCCGGCTTTCTCAAGGCCTGCTGCTTATCAGCTTCTTTATATGAAGCTTCCTCTCTGCTTCTCTCTGGCTGGCTCTGCTGAGCCTTGTCAGGCTGATTCTGACGGTTTCTGTCCTGTGCCTTATCAGGCTGTGCCTGCTGGCTTCTGCCCGGAACTCTTTCCTGCGCCTTATCAGACTGCGCCTGCTGACCTCTGACCGGTTTTCTCTCAGGACGTCTGTCTGCCTGTCTGCCCCTTGCTCTTCCGGCCTGTCTGTTATCTGTCTTTACTGCAGACGCATCAGCTTTGTCACCCTCAGCCGCCTCTTCTTTTTTAGTCTCAGCAACCGCTTCGGAAGCTTTAGCAGGAGCCGCATTTTCAGCCTTTTCTGCCGAAGCCACCTTCTCAGACTTTTCCGCTTTGTCTGCCGAAGACGCCTTCTCAGACTTATCTATCTTACCCTTTTTATCCGTTTTTACAGCCTTATCTTCCGCTTCTGTTTTGGTTTTTCTTGCGGTTTTCTTTGTATTCTTCTCTTCAGCTGTCTTACTATCCTTTTTTACGGTCTTATTGATGTCCTTTTCAGCTTCCGGACGACTGCTGTTTTCTTCATTTTTCTCTTTTCTGGCTACGGGTCGGTTGATCATCTGCTCAACATTTGTAAGAAGATCAACAAGCTCGCCCTTCTTCAGATTAGAAATGTTCCTAAGACCTTTTTCCTTCGCAATAGTCCTAAGTTCATCCAGCTTAAGCTTACTGTAATCCATTCGTTTTCCTTTCTTAAAAATTCTTATTATTGCTTTTTTATCTTTTTTATCGTATTCTATATTAGCTTAGATCAGTGATCTAATTTAATTTCAAATTTGGAGAAATGTATATGGAAGGTTTATTTTTATACAAACTGATAATTCTTTATATGCTTGACCGCATTGATGAATATATGCTGACAAACAATCAGTTAAATGATTTTATACTTGATAAGGGTTATACAAATAATCCCTTTAATATTCATGAATCTCTGAGTGAACTGATCGATGCGGGCTTTATCGCAAGAAATGTGATTCGCGATACCACCCACTACAAGATAACAAATTCCGGCGAGGAAGCACTCTCATACTTTGAAAGCCGTCTTCCTATAGCCATAAAACAGGATATACTTGATTATTTCAAGGAACAGCGAATAAATCTTAAAAATGAATCTCAGATCTATTCAGATTATTTTTTTAATGAGAATCAGGAATATACTGTTGAATGTGTGATAAAAGAACGCCGTGATATAGTTCTTGATCTGAAGCTCAGCGTTCCTACAAAAAGCCTTGCCACTTCGATATGTGACAGCTGGCGTGAAAAAAGTACCGATGTTTACTCTTATCTGATAAATGAGCTGATAACAAATGATGATAAATAATATCTAAGGCTGCACTATTATAAGTGCAGCTTTAATATTATAAAATTCTTTTTTAAAGATCTTTTTTATAAGCTGATAAAGCCTATTATTTAATGATCTCTTCAATAAGACCGAGAATCTCCTCTCGTCCTTTTTTGGTAACCGATGAAAATGGTATTATCCTCATATTCTCACCGCCAAGCTTAGTACGGATAGCCTTAAGCTTCTTATCGTACTCGCTTCTCTTGATCTTATCCAGCTTTGTAGCGATTATAACGGGCTCGTAACCATTTGAAAGGATCCAGTCATACATAAGCTTGTCATTCTCTGACGGATCATGTCTTATATCTATCAGAAGAAAAACCATTACAAGCTTTTCTGACTTTTTAAGATATCTTTCAATCATTTTGCCCCATTTTGCTTTAATCTCCTGCGAAACCGCAGCATATCCGTAACCCGGAAGGTCAACAAAATAGAACTCTTTATTTATATTGTAAAAATTAATAGTCTGGGTTTTTCCGGGTTGGGAAGAAGTCCTTGCAAGATTCTTTCTGTTAAGCAGTGTGTTGATCAGTGAGGATTTCCCAACATTAGATTTTCCGGCAAAAGCAATCTCCGGATAAGGATTATCCGGAAGAGTGCTGGTAATGCCGCAAACTGTTTCAAGTTCAGATGTTTTTATAATCATTATGCTATACCATTATCTGTCATAAGCTTTTTCTTGTTTGATGACGGGTTTTTCTTGGCTTTAGCCGTCTCATTATGAATAACCTCAGGCTCCGCATCGCCTGTGATAACTTCCTTAGTGATGATACATTTCTCTGCTGTCTCATCTGATGGAAGCTCATACATGATATTGGTCATCGTCTTCTCGATTATAGCACGAAGACCTCTGGCACCTGTCTTTCTCTCCATCGCAAGCTTTGCGATCTCTATAAGTGCATCCTGATCGAATTCAAGACTTATATCATCAAGCTCAAAAAGTCTCTGATACTGTTTAACGATCGCGCTCTTTGGCTCTGTAAGTATCTTCACAAGAGCCTCTTCATCAAGCTGATCAAGTGTAACGATTACAGGAACACGTCCGACAAACTCAGGTATGATACCATATTTAACAAGATCCTGAGGTTCAACCTGCTTGAGAAGTTCATTTTCATCTGATGCATTATTTCCGTCAATATCTGCATTGAAACCGATAGATCTCTTACCGATACGGTTCTCGATGACTTTATCAAGTCCGTCAAATGCACCGCCGCAGATAAAGAGGATATTTGTTGTATCGATCTGAATAAACTCCTGATGAGGATGCTTACGTCCGCCCTGAGGTGGAACCGAAGCAACAGTACCCTCAATGATCTTAAGAAGAGCCTGCTGAACACCTTCACCTGAAACGTCTCTTGTTATAGAAACATTTTCAGACTTCTTGGTGATCTTATCGATCTCATCAATATAAATGATACCCTTCTCAGCTCTCTCAATATCATAGTCAGCAGCCTGAATAAGCTTTAAGAGGATATTCTCAACATCCTCACCAACGTATCCGGCCTCTGTAAGTGTTGTTGCGTCAGCGATAGCAAATGGAACATTAAGAAGCTTTGCAAGTGTCTGTGCAAGATATGTCTTACCTGAACCTGTAGGACCTGCCATGATGATATTACTCTTCTGCAGTTCAATATCAAGGCTTCTATCGGAAAGAACTCTCTTATAATGATTGTATACCGCAACGGAAAGCGCTCTCTTGGCAGCCTCCTGTCCGATAACATACTCATCAAGGAACTTCTTAACTTCCTTAGGCTTCATAAGATTTATCTCATCAGATTCAACCTCGTCGAATTCCTCATCAATTATATCCTGACAAATACTTACGCATTCATCGCAAATGTATACATTTGGTCCGGCAATAAGCCTTTTTACCTGATCCTGAGATTTGTTACAAAAAGAGCAGCGAAGCTTTCCCTTTTCTTCTGTATGAGAAGCCATACTTTCTACCTCTTACTTTCTGTTAGTAACTATCTTATCAATAAGGCCGTATTCAAGTGCTTCTTCAGGTGTCTTCCAGTTATCTCTCTCAGTATCTCTTTCGATCTCCTCAAGAGGTCTTCCTGTAGCCTCGCTGAGAAGTGTGTTCAGCTTGGTACGTGTCCTTAAAATATGATCTGCAGTGATCTTGATATCTGTAGCCTGTCCCTGAGCACCGCCAAGTGGCTGATGGATCATGATCTCTGCATTTGGAAGTGCAAATCTCTTACCCTTTGCGCCGCCTGCAAGAAGGAAGGCTCCCATTGAAGCAGCCATACCAACGCAAATGGTAGAAACATCACATTTCACATAATTCATTGTGTCGTAAATAGCCATTCCGGCGGTAACTGAACCGCCAGGGCTGTTTATATAGAAATTAATATCCTTGCTTGAATCCTCTGACTCGAGGAAAAGTAACTGAGCAACCACAAGGCTTGCTGTTACATCATTTACCTCATCTCCAAGGAAAATAATCCTTTCCTTAAGAAGACGTGAATAAATATCATAGGCTCTTTCGCCTCTGCTACTGGTCTCAATGACTGTAGGTACTAACGGCATTCTTATACCTCCTTGCTTTCAGCCGCAATAAGCTTCATGGCCTTGTTCATCTTAACATCCATCTTTATTGCGTCTAACTCCTTATCTCCTGCAAGTTCCTTAAACTTATCTACATCAAGCTGATACATGCTTGCTGTCTTCTCGATCTCAGCATTAACCTCTTCATCTGTAACTTCGATATTCTCTGCATTTGCAATAGCTTCGATGATAAGGCTTGACTTGATTCTCTTGATAGCCTCAGGCTTAACCTGGTTAAGCATATCTTCTCTTGTCTGCTTTGTGATATCAAGATACTGCTCAAGCTTAAGTCCCTGATATGCAAGTCTCTGCTCGAAATCCTGAAGCATCTTCTCCTGATTGTACTTGATCATTGGTTCAGGGATATCGATCTCGCATGTCTCGATAAGCTTCTCAAGAACCTTAGACTCTCTTTCCTTCTCAGCTGCATCCTTCTTCTTAACTGTAAGAGTCTTCTTAACATCTTCCTTGTACTCTGCAACTGTCTCGAACTCAGATACATCGCTTGCGAAATCATCATCAAGCTCTGGAAGAACTTCCTCTGTGATAGCGTTAAGCTTGCACTTGAATACTGCTGGCTTTCCTGCAAGGCTTGCTTCCTGATAGTTCTCTGGGAATGTAACATTTACGTCAAACTCTTCACCGATGTTCTTACCAACTATCTGATCTTCAAATGTATCTATAAAGCTGTGTGAACCAAGAACGAGCTTGTAGTCCTCGCCCTTACCGCCATCAAATGCAACTCCGTCAACAAATCCTTCGAAGTTGATGTTAACTTCATCATCAAGCTTTGCAGCTCTGTCTGTGATATCAACCTTACGAGCGTTCTCCTTACGTGTCTTCTCGATAGCCTTGTCAACGTCCTCATCAGTAACCTCAACTTCAACCTTCTCGATCTCAACGCCCTTGTACTCAGCAAGCTTTACAGGTGGCTTTGTAGCAACCTTAGCTGTAAATACAAAATCCTTACCCTTACCGATCTCAACTACATCGATCTCTGGATTTGAAACAATATCAAGGTCACAGTTCTCGATCTCCTGTGGATAGAACTTATTGATAAGATCATTTGCAGCATCTTCATAGAAAACGCCTTCACCATAAACCTTCTCTATATAATTCATTGGAACCTTACCCTTACGGAAGCCAGGAGCTGAAAACTTACCCTTGTTCTTCTTGTAAGCATTGATCATAGCCTTGTCAAACTCTTCTGCAGGCACTGTGATCGTAAGTGTTGCCATATTACCGTCTAATTTTTCTGCTGTAAAACTCATTTTTCTTTTCCTCCTTAACACAGTCTCTCTGTGTATTATTATCTTTTTTTTATTTTATAACATAATCTGAATATCTGCGGAAATGAAATATATTCCTCTCTGTACAAACCTAAAATCCACAGACTTACGCATTATTCAAAGATTTTAACATATATGCGAGTATTAATCAATCACAAAAAAATAAATGATTTAACTGTATTTACAGTTCTTTTTTATGCATTTTTCATATACTGTCTATTTGTATAAAATCGCCGTCTGTGGTAATCTTTAGTGGGATGGTTTTGAATACCGCGTCTTAGAATACTCTGCTCCTTTTAGGAGATAAAGTTTTTCTATCCGGCATGGTATTCGCGCCTCAAAAAATATAATATTTAAGGGAAGGTGAAAACATGTTAGAAAAAGTTTTCAAACTTAGCGAGCATGGTACCAATGTAAGGACTGAGGTTATCGCCGGTCTTACTACATTTCTTGCCATGGCTTACATTCTTGCGGTAAACCCTAGTATTCTCGGTACCGTAATGAATCAGAATGGTGTTTTTCTTGCGACTGCCATATCTTCTGCTATCGCAACATTCATCATGGCATTTCTTGCCAACTATCCAATCGCCCTGTCAGCCGGCATGGGCCTCAATGCATATTTTGCATTTTCTGTATGTATGGGTGATCTTGCTTCTGAAGGTGCAGACGCATTCAAGATCGCACTTACAGCCGTTTTAGTCGAAGGTATCATCTTTATAGTGATCTCACTCTTCAAATTCAGAGAAAAGATCATAAATGGTATTCCTCAGAATCTTAAATTCGGTATCACCAGCGGTATCGGTCTTTTCATTGCATTCATCGGAATGCAGGGTGCTGGCATTTCAAGAAATGACGATTCTACACTCGTAGCTCTCGGCGATTTCTCAAAGCCTGAAATGGTACTTGCTATAGTTGGCGTTATCATCATAGTAATCCTTACACATTATAAGGTAAAGGGTGCCGTTCTTATCGGAATCCTTGCAACCTGGATACTTGGTATGGCTGCAGAAGGAATCGGCTGGTATGAAGGCGTAAGCGTATTCCCTGATTTCTCTAATGGTCTTGTTAATTTCAGCGACCTTAAGGACACTGCATTTAAATTCAATTTCAAATGGGCTGCAGATCATTTTGTCAGGTTTATAGCAATACTCTTCAGTTTCCTTTTCGTTGATCTCTTCGATACAGTCGGAACAGTTGTAGGTGTTGCAGATAAAGCTGGTCTTCTTGATGAGGAAGGCAAGCTTCCTAGAGTCGGAAAGGTTTTTGCTGCAGATGCTGTAGGTACTACCATCGGAGCATGTCTCGGTACTTCAACAGTTACCAGCTTCGTAGAGTCAAGTGCAGGTGTTGGCGTAGGCGGAAAGACAGGTCTTGCTTCTGCAGTTACAGGACTTATGTTCCTTATCTCTATATTCTTAAGTCCGGTCTTCCTTGCTATCCCAAGCTTTGCAACAGCACCGGATCTTATCTATGTTGGTATGTTAATGTTCACATCTGCTCTTAAGATCAAGTTTGAAGGTGATGTTGCAGATGCGATCGGTGCATATATGGCTATCATCATGATGCCTCTTACATATTCAATCGCAAATGGTATCATGTTCGCTATCATTTCATGGGTTATCGTAAAGGTATTCACAGGAAAGGCAAAGGATGTATCGCCTATCATGTGGGGTATCTTCATAATGTTTGGACTCAGGATTGCAGCGCTTATTACAGACTTTAGTTAAATTAATGTTTATATGAGAAATGAACGGCAAATTGGCAGACAGCGCTTTGCCGACGTGCGAGCAATTTGCTAAAACAATATACAC
>ONVE01000258.1 GCA_900321215.1 uncultured Eubacterium sp.
AGCGCGACAGCGCGACATGAGCACGGAGCGAAGCGGAGTGCGAATGGGCACCGCGAGTAAATTAATTATCTACCTCCTACCCGATTTAACAATATGGCAGTCCGAAAAGATAAGCACTATGTAAGTAAAAAGACAAAAAACTTATAAAAAAGTGCTTGACAAGGAATAATTGAAATGTTATCCTATCACTCGATGAACTGCCGTAGACAGCAGGTGCCGCAAGGCGTAATGAGTTAAACTCTCCTGCCGAGGAATGAATCGTTTTTAATTATGACGAATTTCTACTCTCATACGGTAACGTATGGGAGTTTTCTTTTTAAGGCGCAGTCATTATTATTCTAATAAGGAGGAACGCGTTAAAATGGCAAAGGTTGAACTTAAACAGCCTATAGTTGAAGAGATTAAGGCTGCTATTGATGGCGCTGCATCAGTTGTTCTTGTTGATTATCTTGGTCTTACAGTTGAGCAGGATACAAATCTTCGTAGAGCTCTCAGAGCAGAGGAAATTACCTATAAGGTATACAAGAACACACTTATTAAGCGTGCTATTGAGGGAACAGAGTTCGAAAGCCTTTCTAAGGATCTTGAAGGCCCAACAGCCATCGTTGTATCTAAGAAGGATGCTACGGCTCCTGCAAGAGTTATTGCTGAGTTCGCTAAGACAGCTGACAAGCTTAATCTTAAGGCTGGTGTTGTAGAAGGCAATTACTATGATACAAAGGGTATCGAGGCTATCTCTCAGATTCCTTCAAGAGAGGTACTTCTTTCAAGACTTCTTGGAAGCTTACAGTCACCAATTTCAAATCTTGCTCGTGTTATCAATCAGGTTGCAGAGCAGAAGGCAGAGGCTTAATAGCCTGTATATTTCAAACTAGGGTATTGACCCGGAAAATTTTATTTTAATCGGAGGATAAAAAAATGACTATTGAAGAATTAGTAGCAGAGATTGACAAGTTAACAGTTCTCGAGTTAAATGACCTTGTAAAGGCTATCGAGGAGAAGTACGGCGTATCTGCAGCAGCAGGTGTTGTAGTTGCAGGTCCTGCAGCAGGCGCAGCAGCAGTTGAGGAGAAGGATTCATTTGATGTTGAGCTTACAGACGTTGGTCCTAACAAGATCAAGGTTATCAAGGTTGTTCGTGAGCTTACAGGTCTCGGACTTAAGGAAGCTAAGGACGCTGTTGAGGGTGCTCCAAAGGTTCTTAAGGAAGGTGCTGAGAAGGCAGAAGCTGAGGACATCAAGGCTAAGCTTGAGGCAGAGGGAGCTAAGGTTACTCTTAAGTAATCATTTCTCGCTAATAATTTTTAGTATAACAGGCGGACATGCATTTGCGTGTCCGTCTATTTTTATGCAAAATGTAATTCATATTTTTATGAATTATAAATGGTTTATATTGATGTCAGGTATATTTTCAAAAAAATAAAAATTTTTTCCATAAATCTTTAGGTGTCTTTCGTATAATAGATATATGATAAAGAAAACAGCCGCGTGCTGTAACTAAAAAAGAGAATAAGAATTTCATTTGTATAAAATACGGAGGAAAAGATCATGATGAGAAAGAATTTTAAAAAGACAGGATTAAAGGGAAGAGCATATAAGAGAAAGCTTGCTGCACTTTTTATAGCCGGAATGCTTACATTTACGGCCTGCGGCAAGGCTGCTGAACCAAATAGTCCGAGAGAGGTAAAGAATCCTATAAATACTGTACAGACAAGCGGTACAGGCGTTACAGCTCCGAAGGGAAATTCAGTTAACCTTTCAGCTACAGTAACAAGAGGACAGGTTGGAGAATCAACTGAAGCTGTTGAGAAGGAATTTATCCAGAATACTGCAAATTTTGCATTTGAGCTTATGAAGCTTCTGATAAAGGAAAATGCCGGTGAAAACGTTATGATCTCGCCGGATTCGATCATTACAGCACTCGGTATGACAGAAAATGGTGCCGGAACAACTACTCTCGAGGAGATGAGAAAGATCCTTGGCGGTGAGCTTACGCTTGAGGAATATAATAAGGCACTTTCAGGCTTTAACAAGATGCTTACAGATAGTAGTAATGTCACATTTAACTCTGCTAATTCCATCTGGGTAAGAAATACCGAAGAGATGGAGATCAGCAAAGCCTTCCTGCAGTCAGTGGTAGACTACTATGATTCAGAATTTTATATAGCCGATTTCAACAATCAGACCGTGGATGATATTAATGCATGGGTAAATGAAAAGACCAACAAGATGATCCCTTCTGTAATAGATAAACTGGATGAGGACAACAGAATGCTCCTTATAAATGCCATCGCTTTTGAAGGCGAATGGGCAGAGCAGTACGAAGAAGGCCAGGTTCACGAGGATCGTACATTTACAAATGCAAAGGGCGAGACTGAGAAGGCAGTAATGCTTTCAAGTGCAGAGAGCGGCCTTATCACACTTAAAGGAGGTCAGGGCTTCAGAAAGTCTTATCGCGGCGGAGAGTTTGAATTCGTAGCTATCCTTCCTCCTGAGGGCGTAAGTGCAGAGGAATATATCGAAGGCATTACAGGTGCAGAATTCATCGAAGCATATAATAATAAGGATTTTACACCGCAGATCATCGCAAATATTCCTGAATTTAAATATGATTACAGTACATCTCTTAAGAATCCGCTTATTTCAATGGGTATGCAGGAATCATTTACCGATACGGCTGATTTCAGCGGTATGCTTGCATCCGGCAAGCGCGACCTTAAGATTGGTGATGTGATCCATAAGACTCATATAGAGCTTGACAGAAATGGTACCAAGGCAGCTGCAGTAACAGCAGTTGTAATGGATGTATGCTCAGCAGAGCTTGAAGAGAGAGAAACCGTAACTATCACACTTGACAGACCATTTGTTTATGCAATCGTTAACTCAGGAACAGGACTTCCTGTATTCCTCGGAACAGTTAATTCTGTAGAATAATTGAATACCTACACTCCCCAGCAATTATATAGAGTACTCATATATCTGTATGGTCTTAACCTGCAGGTATATGAGTACTTTCATTTATTTAAGAATCAGATAAGAATTCAGAAGAGATCACTGCGGATTCGTATTTCAGCAGAATTATCAAAAATGACAGCATGAGTGCACTGATAATGATGTTCCGGGCTGCCTTGTATATATGGACAGGCTCCGTTTTGAGCAGGTTATTGATATTAAAAACCTAATGTGTTATACTTTAGCAGCATCAATATCGTACCGGCAGATTATCTCCGGGCGGTTAGGAAAAACATGAAGAAAATGTCATAGGAAAATTTTCTGTGATAAAGAGAGGAATTTTCAAATGCTTTTCTGCGATTTATATTAAAGGAGAAAAGAAGATGAAGAAAATGAAACATCTGGTCCTGCTGGCAGTAATGTGCATGGCAATCTTCTGTCTTGC
>ONVE01000054.1 GCA_900321215.1 uncultured Eubacterium sp.
CTTCACAATCGATCAGTTCGATATCACAGCCAGAGTTAATGCTCGTACAACAGCTAGACCTGGTGATACAGTTCAGTTCGCATTTGACCTTTCTAAGATCCATATCTTTGATAAGGAATCTGAGTCAATCATCGCAAACTAATTTAAACTGTTAAAATTTAATGAATTTTGGAGGGAAAATGCGTTAAAAAATGCATTTTCCCTTTTTTTTGCATGAATTATCTGTTAGAATAGTATGGATAGATTGTCGGGTAGTATCTTCCGGCAAGGGGAGTTATGAAAAAATGGAGAAGAGAGTAAAATAAGAGAGGTGTAATATGATATCAAATCAGATTCTACAGGATACACTTGATGGGATCAGGAACATTACAAAGACAGATCTCGCAATCATGGATACGGAGGGCAGAACTCTTGCAAAGACAGCTGACGGTATTTTTGAAGGATATGAGGATGCTGTAGTTACCTTCGCTGAATCAGCTGCAGAGAGCCAGGCGCTCCTTGGTTATCATTTCTTTAAGGTAAATGATGATAAGCAGCTTGAATATATCATCATGGCCAAGGGCGATGATGACGGCACTTATATGGTTGGAAGAATGGCTGTATTCCAGATACAGAGCCTTCTTGTGGCATATAAGGAGAGGTTTGATAAGGACAACTTCATCAAGAACCTCCTGCTTGATAATCTTCTTCTTGTTGATATTTATAACAAGGCTAAGAAGCTTCACATTGATACAGATGTAAGAAGAATCGTATTTATAATTGAGACAAAGACCGATAAGGACAATAATGCTCTTGAGACAGTAAGAAATCTCTTCGCAAGCAAGGCAAAGGATTTCATTACCGCTGTTGACGAGAAGAATATCATTCTTGTCAAGGAAGTTAAGGCAACAGAGTCTCTTGAGGATATGACAAAGATCGCAAAGGTGATCGTTGATATGCTCAGCTCAGAAGCTATGATCTCAGTTCATGTTGCTTACGGTACTATCGTAAATGAGATCAAGGAAGTTTCAAGATCATACAAGGAAGCCAAGATGGCTCTTGATGTTGGTAAGATCTTCTACAGCGATAAGAATATCATCGCTTATGACAGCCTCGGAATAGGCAGACTTATCTACCAGCTTCCTATCCCTCTTTGCAGAATGTTCATTAAAGAAATCTTTGATGCTAAGTCTCCGGATGAGTTTGACGAGGAAACTCTTACAACCATCAATAAGTTCTTTGAGAACAGCCTGAATGTATCAGAGACCTCAAGACAGCTGTATATTCACAGAAATACACTTGTTTATAGACTTGATAAGATTCAGAAGTCTACAAATCTTGACCTCAGGGTATTTGAGGATGCTATCACCTTCAAGATCGCCCTTATGGTCGTTAAATATATGAAATATATGGAAAGCCTTGATTTCTAGGCAAACCCTGGCTTTTTCATTCATTAGTTAACTGGAAGGAACATTGTATCATGATCACGATGGAAAATGTAACCATGAAGTATTCAGCGGATAAGGTCGCGCTGAAGGACGTAAATATCAATATAGAAAAGGGCGAATTTGTCTTTGTTGTAGGATCCAGCGGTTCCGGTAAGACAACATTTATCAAGCTTCTTACAAAGGAGCTTAATCCGACCAAGGGTAAGATATCTGTTGCCGGATATAATTACAACAAGATCAGAAGAAGACAGATTCCAAAGGTCAGGAGAAAGATCGGAGTAGTATTCCAGAACTTCAGACTCCTGAATGACAGAACTGTATATGAAAATGTTGCATTTGCTCAGAGAGTTATCGAGACTCCGTCAAGATATATCAGAAAGCAGGTTCCTGCTGTACTTACCATGGTTGAACTCGCAGACAGATATAAGGCTTATCCGAGACAGCTTTCGGGTGGTGAGCAGCAGAGAGTTGCGATAGCAAGAGCTATCGTAAATAAACCTGATATCATCCTTGCGGACGAGCCTACAGGTAACCTTGATCCTAAGACCTCATGGGATATCATGAATCTTCTTGAAGACATTAATTCCAAGGGAACCACAGTTGTTGTGGTTACTCACAATAAGGAGATTGTAAATGCCATGAAGAAGAGAGTTATAACACTAAAGAAAGGCGTTGTGATAAGCGACGTTGAGAAGGGTGGATATATAGATGAGGATTAGTTCTATTTGGTACAGTTTCAGGCAGGGTGTTAAAAATATAAGAAGAAATCTTCTTTTCTCGCTGGCATCCATTGGAACCATCGTTTCATGTTTATTTTTATTTGGTATATTTTATGCAGTTGTAGTTAATTTCAAATCGGCTATGAAGAGTCTTGAGAATTCAATCTCAATCTCGGTTTTCTTCAATGAAGACGCTGATATCGATCTTCTCGCTGCACAGATCAGAACGCGTGAAGAGGTTGATACATTTGATTATATTACCGCCGAAGAGGCATGGATCAAATATTCAAATGATACCTATGACAATCCTGAAGAAGCAAGAGCAGCCTTCGGTGACGATAATCCGCTTGCAAAATCAGCTTCCTTCTCAATAACCATGAAGGACGTAAGCAAGCAGGCTGAATTTGTACGATTCCTTGAGGGACTGAAGGGCGTAAGAAAGGTCAAGAGTTCGCAGAATACTGCGGATACCATTTCTTCCCTTAATATGTTCGTTGGATATGCTTCAGCGGGAATCATAGTGATACTTCTTCTTGTATCAATATTCCTTATCAGTAATACGGTTACGATCGGTATTACAGTTCGTAAGGAAGAGATAAGGATCATGAAGCTTATCGGAGCTACAAACTTCTTCGTAAGAGCTCCGTTCATAGTAGAGGGTGTACTGATCGGACTTATCGGTTCAATCATCCCTCTCGTACTTATATACTATGCATATGATGCGATACTTAATTACGTAGTCGGAAGACTTACACTTATCAAAAAGCTTTTCGAGTTCGTATCAATAAATGATCTCTTTAGTGTACTTATTCCTGCAACACTTCTTATAGGTGTTGGAATAGGTTTCCTGGGAAGCGTATTTACTACCAGAAGACATTTGAAGATCTAGTATAGCTGCTTTTAGTACAGTTGATCAAAATATTATGGCATTAGCAGGTGACTGGCACCTGATGTTAAAACGGGAGGAATGCTAAGTGAAGAAGGACTTAGTAAAGCTTATTGCCTCTGTATTTACAATGTGCTTTTTGCTTTTAATATGTGCATATTACAGTAACGCCGCTATCGGAAAAAACGGTAGTGGCGAAACTGTTTGTAGGGCGGCTACTCCGTCAGACGCAGATACAACAGAAAGTACCGGTACTGAGAATACAGAAGATTCGGGGCAGAATGATACAACTGAAAATACGACTGAAGCAACGACAGGACAGGAAGAAACAACTGCGGATGGCACAGTGACAGATGAAAATGGAAAGCCGGTCCTCACAGAGTATGTTACTGATGAACACGGTAACCAGGTAACTGATGAGAATGGCAAGCCGGTAACTACCGAGGTAGCGACCGACGAAAACGGCAATCCGATCATTTCTACAGAACACACGATAAAGATCGATCCGGAGGAGATTAAGAAGATTCAGGACCAGCAGGAGTTATACAAAGAGGATCTTGAATCTGCCAAGACGCTTATAGATAAGCTGAAGGGAAGTCAGAAAAGCTTCCTTGAACAGATCGAGGAGATAGACAGACTTCTTATCACATGTGAAACAAACATGATGCAGCTCAAGGAAGTTAAAGAGCAGTATGAAGAATATATCATACAGACCAGTAAGGAGCTTGACGAGATCCAGGTTGAGATCGATGAGAGATATGAGAAAATGAAGAATCATATCAGGGACGCATACGAAAGCGGACAGGTAAATGTCATTGATGCGATACTTTTCTCGGTAGATCTTATAGATGTCCTTAACAGGACAGAATACATGGATCAGGTAAGGCTTTACGATCAGAATATCCTTCAGACATACCTTGATAAGAAGAAAAAGCTTTCCATCCAGAGAACGCTGCAGACAACTCTTCGTGATGCTATAGTATCTGTTGGGGAAGACTATAACACAGAGTACGAAGCAGTTCAGCTCCTTCTTGCAGAGAAGAAGAGGCAGGTTGAAGGCTTTGACAACGCGATCGATCCGATGCAGCAGGAGGCTGATAAGATCGAGCAGATGTATAATGAGCTTGATCTCAAGATTGCTTCATATGAGGCGGCTGCAAGCGGTGGAGCATATGTTTCCGTTGATGGAAAGATAATCATTCCATCCATTGAAGGAAAGGGCGGTCTGGTATGGCCTATGCCTTCAAGCTATGATATAACATCTTATTTCGGATACAGAAATGCACCTACAGCAGGTGCAAGCTCTTATCACAGAGGCATTGATATTTCATGTTCTATGGGCAGTCATGTTATCTCTGCAATGGACGGAACAGTAATATATACCGGCTATATGGGAAGCGGCGGTATAACTGTAATGGTTGATCATGGTGGTGGAGTATCTACTGTTTATCATCATTTGTCATCATATGCAGTAAAAGAAGGAGATGTGGTTAAAAAGGGACAGCTTATAGCATTTTCGGGGAGCACAGGAGTATCGACAGGTCCTCACCTCCATTTTGGAGTCAGAATAAATGGTGAGTACACGGATCCTCTGCAGTTTTATCGTTAATAATCTAATGACAGGAGAATGATAAAAAAAATGAAAAAGCGAATATGCAAAGTGTCTGCCGGACTTATGGCACTTTTAATGGGAATGACAGCTATAACGGGATGCGGCAAGGAAACCGTAAGCGACCATAAAAGTTCTGATTTTAAGGCTTCAGATGATATCGAAGGCGTATTTGATCCAAAATCCAAATCAGCCCTTAAAAAGACTCAGGAGATAGAAAACCTGGTCAATTATTATTACTATTTTGAAAAAGATTATGATAAGCAGGAAGAATCATATTATGACGGAATAATGGAAGGTCTGGATGATCCGTATTCTGTTTATTATACCAAGGAAGAATACAAGAGACTTCTCGAGGATGACAGCGGTGAGTTCACCGGTATCGGAGCCACTGTTTCCAAAAATATTGATACAAATGAGATCAGTATCGTTAAGCCTATGGAAGGCAGCCCTGCGGCAAAGGCAGGCATGTTTCCGGGAGATGTAGTTGTTAAGGTTGATGATACTGTAATAACTCCTGATATGGAGCTTGAAGCAGTAGTTAACATGATAAGGGGCGAAGAAAACACTGATGTAACCGTTACAGTTAAAAGAGAAGGCGTCAGTGAAGAGATAGTCCTTAAGATCACAAGAGCAAAGATAACAAATCCTACGGTTTCTTATGAAATGCTTGACGGAAATATAGGATATATCAAGATAGATCAGTTTATTTCTGTTACAGCAGACCAGTTTAAGAATGCAGTAGATGACCTTCAGAGTAAGGGCGCAAAATCCCTTATATTCGATCTTAGAAATAATCCGGGCGGACTGCTTTCGGCAGTTGTAAGTATGTGCGATTATCTGGTTGATGATAATGTAACTGCTCCGGGCGGCGAAGGTGCCGGAGATATCCTTTATACCAAGGATAAAAATGATAAGAACATTGAGAAATACGGATGCTCAGACAAGCACTCGGTAGATCTTCCGATGGTAATACTTGTAAATGAAAACAGTGCCAGCGCATCTGAGGTATTTACAAGCTGTATGCGTGATTACGGTAAGGCTACGATTGTAGGAACGACTACATTTGGCAAGGGTATAGTTCAGACTATCTTCCCACTGTCAGATGGTTCGGCAGTTAAAATGACCATTGCAAAGTATTACACACCTTCACATACAGAGATACACAAGATCGGTATATCACCTGATGTTGAGGTTGAGCTTCCGGATGATCTTAAGAAGAAGGTTACCATCCCGCACAAGGATGATACACAGCTTCAGGCGGCCGTAAAGGCTCTTGGCGGAGCACCGCTTACAGATAATTAATATCCGTAGCCGGCAGAATACGGCGGATAGATGCAGCGCAGCCTTAAAGCTGCAGATGATATAAAGTAATGCAGATTGGAGATTAGACATTGGAAAAGGAACTTATTATCGTCCTTGATTTTGGAGGACAGTACAATCAGCTGATAGCCAGAAGAGTCAGGGAGTGCAATGTTTATGCGGAGGTTCATCCGTACACACTTCCTATTGAGAAGATAAAGGAAATGAATCCGAAGGGAATCATTTTCACAGGAGGTCCAAACAGCGTATATGATC
>ONVE01000044.1 GCA_900321215.1 uncultured Eubacterium sp.
ATCATTGCGTATCCACCACCAAATGTAAATGCTCCTACTTTAGCAAATGTAAGAAACAACTCAATCAAATCTTTCATTAATGACATCCACCTTGACCGCTCCTTTCAATAATATGCCAAGGAACACTTAAGATTCATGTTAAAACCTTATTTTCTCTAATAATCGAATTGATATATTCATAGGTCTTTTCTTTTATACGAACCTGCTCCGCAATTATCGAGAATCCAGAAATAGCTGTTTCAACCTCACTAATGATATCCTTACAGCGTCGTCCCTTGATTCCCATTTTGTTACCAGCTTCCAACAAATCTGATAAGCCGATTCCCAATGTCTTTCCATTTACCGTCATCTGATGTGCCCTAAGCCACTTATTCGTAGGATTATACGAAAAAGTAATATCATATGCAGGAGAAAGAGTCCATTTACCAGATCGATCCATAATAAATGAAATGTTTTTAACATGATCATCCTGATTAACTGCAAGACAATTAAAAACCATCCTGCGGTAAAACTGTTCTATCTCTTTGTATGAAATTCCTATCTCTTTCATATACAAGGCTGCTAACTCATATCCGCATGCCCCCGGCTCCTGATAACTAATATGTGCTAAAGCTCCAAGAGACTGCATATGAAGTTTCCTACCATCCATACGATCAAAACGCTTTGTCATAAAATGATGGTCCCCTTCGCTTTCATATATCCTGCACTCATTCATTGTTATGCCAGCTTCTCTTGCCATCAGATAATATGCGTATTCTATTAAAGTGTATTCCGGTTTATCTAAAAGACCATGATCACCATTTTTTGCAACATTATCAAATTTCATTAACCAGTAATCATATCCGGGGCCTAGTTGTGTCTGACCGGATCTTAATTCATTTGTCTCCTCATTCCACGCAATAACAGCTTTTGCTCTGGCTCCTCCTGCAGAGCTTCCTACCTGAACTAACTGTGCATAGGTTAGATTGTCATCTGCCTTTATGGATACACCTTCCCGATTTGCCAATACATCTGATGCAAATTTAACCATCTCGTGTACATTGATGTTATCATCTATATCCTTGATATCCGCACTTGCTGGCACATATTCGAGCGCTCCCATTCCACGCTTTCCGGTGTAGCAAAGTCTGTCAATCGCTGTAAAATCAGACAATGATTTTCCCAATGACATAAGCCACTGTTCTATAACCGCATTACCAAATCTATCCGGAAGTGAATCTGCCACAAGACCTGGCATCCCATAAAACGGCTCACCTGTCATCCCCGGAAATTCATATATATTTCCAGCAAGCGGCATACGAAGCGGAGATACTTCAATCCCACTCTTTATAAAATCCTTATCATACTCAAAAGAGGCATACGCCTTTGTAATATCCTGATGGATAATTCCTATTCGCGTTCCCCACAAATAAACTTCAGCTGTATTATTCACTGTTCATCGCCCCACTTAAAATCACCCTTTTCGGTTCTTTTACGTACTCTTTTCGGCTTATCATCTGCCTTCTCAATATAGAAACTCGGTCTTTTCGTTTGATCCGGAACCAACATTTCAATATTTTCTCCAAGATCTAAAGCCAAAAGGATTTTGAATAAATTATCAACCTGCACGGATTCTCCCTGTTCCAATCGGGATATACTTCTTTTAGAAACACCTGTTTTATCTTCTAAATCCTGCTGGGACATTTCTTTCATAATTCTATAAGTCTTTATTTTTTGACCTAATTCACTAATATATTCTTGATAATCTTTTTTATTTTTCATATCAACACGCCATTTCTGTCTTTTTAATACCCATATTATATATCAATGCGCCATATTTGTCTACTTATTTTTATCATCATTTTATCCAAATCTGAGCTGCATTTCCTCTGCATTTTCTCTTACCAGATCATACATAAAACTCCTGTCCCCCAATGTTCGTATATTAACAAGTTTCATTCCGATATGCTCATACTTATCTTTTTTTAGTTTTGCATCAGTAGATACAATCACCGGAAGGTTGCTCTGTCTTGCTACTTCAAACGCAGTCTCAACCAGCGGACGCATAAAACCCTGTCCCTGATACATCCTCTTTACTGCCAGAAGCTCTATCTGTACAAACTGCTTCCTACTGTCGCGATATGTTTTTTCCAGACTTGCCCCACCTGCCTGAAACTTTTTTATGATTTCTTTAAAGTTTTTAAATCCCAGTGCCCTCATCATACGCCACATCATCTTGATCATCGCCATCCTCGGAAACGGATGAGTTGTATCCGTTAAGATTATAATTCCTTCCTTCTTCTCTGAAGTTGCATATATAGCATCATATTCATCGGCTGTACTGATCATAGCGACAAGATAATTAACAAGGCTTGTTCTATCCGGATACTCCGGATAATAAGGAACCATACCTATCTCCTCATGACCATAGTCATAGTATGCAAATACCTCCGCAAATTCCTTCATTTCTTCTTTTGTGAGTTTAACTTTATTTAGCATTTCTTCCTCCTTGAAATAATTAATAACTCCAAGTATAATTACTATAAAATGACTTTCAATATTTACAAAGTCATTTTTTCATCATATATTTTCGAGGAAAGTGCCATGCCAAAGATTTTTACCGATGAAAACAGAGAAGAAATACGCATAAAGCTGCTGGACGGTGGTTTTACAGCATTAAAAAAAGGCGGTCTTTCCGCCGTAAATATCGATAAACTTGCCGCAGAGGTTTTTATTGCCAAGGGAACATTCTACAACTTATTTGAAAACAAATTCGAATTCATGTACCACATGATGATACATGAAAGAAATCGTTCAAAGAATGAGCTTAATTCCCATTTAGACAATGAAGGAAAACTTACAAAAGATTCTCTCAGAGATTACCTGAAGTGGCTCTCAACGGAGAACCCTAATGTTTTTTCATATCTGTCTGATGCAGAGAAAAAGCGTCTCATCTCATCCTGGTCCGATAAGTATATCGAAGACAAGAATAAGGATAGTAAAACAATGCATATGCTTATCTCTCTTCTTGAGTCTCCCAAACCGGATGCAGACTGGAAGCTTGCCTGTAATTATATGAAGCTCATAGCTGTAAGCCTTGCAACGAAGAAAGTATTCATCGAAGAGAGCTATGATCAGATGATAGATTTTTTAATTGAAAATATATTGGAAATCTTATGCCTGTAAAACAGACAAATTAGCCCTTCAGCCACAGCTACATGTATCATTATTTTTTCTTCCTGCTTACATGAAAGTCGCAATAATCATCCCCGTTTGCAAGTGTATGATTTCTGACCAGCTTTGCTCCACCTTTATCAAAACTGATAAAATCAGTCATACATAAATACTTGATGAGATGAAAACAGTTTTCTCTTTTGCCAAGTTCACAAAGTCCACATTTTGTGTAAGTGAATTCATAGTTATCTTTATCAATTCTCCTGAATGTAGATTTCCAATCCATTTCATAGGAAGATGTTTGTGATTTTCCGGCAGCTTCTTCGCGAGTTCTGATATTTTTCTCCGAAAATGCACTTTCATCCTCTTTCTGTCTGCGGACCATTTCGTCGCAAAGAAATCTGACAAGTCCTTCAAAGCATTTTTCATCGATAATATCCGGAGCTGCTTTATGAAATGCTATCAGGTAACAGCCTATATATAGAATCTTCGTCAGACTGTTTCCTTTACCCAGAGCCGGCGTTCGGCCAACTATCTCCTTATATTCTTTCCTTATTTTCTTCTTCAAACCTGCGGTGACTTCTATTCCGTAATCCTTTAAAAATGCATATACTGCTTTATCCATAACAAGCGGCATAGCCACACCCATAAATCCGTATCTCATTATTCTCAAATCACCTTTCTCTTATAAGATCACACATATGAAACCTTTCACATCAGATTCCGACCCTGTCCAGCTTCATCCCAGGATGCTGATAAATTCACATAACAACTTCGAAATATCTTTATCAGAGAAATCCTTTTTCAAGAAAGATGGTCGGAATATATAAATAAGAGCCCTCTGTTCTGAACATCTGATTGGGATTACTTCTATTCCTTTTTTCGTCAATACACTCTTAACTCTCACCATGCTTTTTTCGAATTGTTTATATTCAGAAAAATCATATGAAAAAAGGGTCCCTGTTTTTATACCTGCAAGCGTAGGTGAACAAAATTAAACTATTTTGTCATCAAGTCTGTAAGCTTTTAACAAATCAATATCCCTCACATTCATAAGACATTTACATAATCCTTCGGAACTGAGCCCCCTCCTGTATCTCATTCTCCTTCGGGCCTTACTTTCTTCCGGTATCTAATCAGAAATGCATCAGATACTCCATCCAGCGCCTTCTGTCTGAAGCTGCAGCATATGACTGAAAACACTTCCTTCTCTTCTCTTCAGTTCTTCCGGAGAACCTTCTTCTGCTACACGGCCGTCCTTTAAGACAACAATCTTGTCGGCAGCCTCAACAGTCCTCATACGATGTGCGATAACCAGTACGGTTTTATTCTTAAGGAGCTCGGAAAGTGCCCCCTGAACCTTTGTTTCATTTTCCACATCCAGAGAAGCGGTTGCCTCATCAAGAAGAACAATTGGTGCATCCTTCAGAAGTGCTCTGGCTATCGAGATTCTCTGTCTCTCACCACCGGAAAGCTTTGCTCCGTTTTCACCGATTGGTGTAGCATAACCATCCGGAAGCTTCCGAACAAACTCATCACAATTTGCAGCCTTTGCCGCTGCAAGTACTTCTTCGTCCGTCGCCCCATGTTTTCCTAGTCGTATATTTTCCATTACGGTATCATCAAAAAGTACGACATCCTGGAAAACAACCGCATAATCCGAGAGAAGTGTTTCCGGTTCAACGGTTTTAATATCAACTCCGCCTACCTTAACCTTGCCGGAAGAAGCATCCCATAGTCTTGCAGCAAGCCGTGCACAGGTACTCTTTCCTGATCCCGACGGACCAACGAGAGCTGTTACCTCACCTTCCTTTGCTGTAAAGCTTATGCCTCTAAGAACCTGCTCATTATCATAGGCAAAGGATACATACGGTTTCAAAAGCTGCAACAAGATCAAACGAATCTCTTTTAAACGGCATTTTTTCACACATCCCCGGAGGGGGTTATATGACAGAAACATTGATTTCTGATTGTAAAACACATATCGCGGTTAGTCCCCAGAGACATAACCGCGATAGTGATGCTTGTCTTATATACAAGACATATGATCTTTATTTCTTAACATTAAATGCATCCATCTGTGGATATACTGCTGAATCTCCGAGTTCCTCCTCGATCCTGAGAAGCTGATTATACTTAGCTACACGCTCTGAACGGCTTGGTGCACCGGTCTTGATCTGGCATGTGTTAAGTGCAACTGCAAGATCAGCGATTGTTGTATCGGCTGTCTCACCTGAACGATGTGAAGAAATAGCTGTATAACCGGCCTTGTGAGCCATCTTGATAGCCTCAAGTGTCTCAGATACCGAACCGATCTGGTTAAGCTTGATGAGGATAGAGTTTGCTGCTCCGAGCTTGATACCCTTTGCAAGTCTCTCTGTATTTGTAACGAAGAGATCGTCACCAACAAGCTGAACCTTATTACCGATCTTAGCAGTCATTCTCTGCCAGCCTTCCCAATCCTCCTCATCGAGACCATCCTCGATAGAAATGATAGGATACTTATCTACAAGTGACTCCCAGTGAGCAATAAGCTCATCTGAAGTGAATTCCTTACCTGACTTAGGCTGCTTGTAGAAGCCCTTGCCCTTCTCGCTCTTCCACTCTGAAGAAGCTGCATCCATGGCGATCATGAAGTCCTTACCAGGCTCAAAGCCTGCAGCCTTAATAGCTTCAAGGATCTTTTCGATAGCTTCCTCATCACTCTTTAACTGATTTGGAGCAAAACCACCTTCATCGCCTACAGCGGTGACATCGCCCATAGCCTTGATGAGCTTCTTCAGGGTGTGGAATACCTCTGCGCACTGACGGAGACCTTCCTTGAAGCAGCATGCACCGACGGGCATGATCATGAACTCCTGGGTATCCACAGCGCTGTC
>ONVE01000244.1 GCA_900321215.1 uncultured Eubacterium sp.
CTAATCTTACGATGCTTCTTAAGGATGCGGATGATTGTCTTTATGAAGCCAAGAAGGCAGGAAGAGACAGGATAATATCGTCACTTTAATGATCAATCTTATTTTTTAATCATTTACAGATCACTGCGTCTTCGGGATACGCTGCTTTCAAATGTTGTATCCGATATGAACGACGCAGTTTTTGTATTTGATAATGTAATGAGCAGGGCTATCAGCTGCTTGACATCTTATGAGTATGGACGCGGTAACAAGAGACTGAATAAACAGGGGACTAAGGATATGCATTCAAATAAGCTTTATCTGAATTTATGGTTTGAGATCATGAAGAAGATACGAACTCTGCCGGGAACAGTATATGAGAGCAGAGTTGAGAAATATATCAAGGGGAAACTCAGCAGTAAGAACGATGATGTAAATGTTGATACAGGTGTAAATGAGCATATTGATCTGAAAAAGTATTTCGAGTGCTTTGGGAATACAAGGAACACTTCGGTAGATAAGATAGAGAGTGTTGTAAAAGCGCTGAATGAAGCAGGATATAAGATTCAGAAGGAATATAAAAGCACCTTGGGTGACGGCGAACTAAGTGATGAGGATAGAAAAAGTGATATTCCATTTCTTAAAATGGATGCGATCACAAAGGGGATATATACTATCCCACGTAAGCGTAAGGTGCTGGATTATCTGCTGAATTCTTATTGGGGCGATGAGACCTTAAGCGCAGAAGATACAAATGAAGAGAATAAAGGATACAGCTATAATAAATTTCTGTATCGTGATGAATATGCTGAAAAATCTGAAAAGGAAACTGATCCGTCTGAACATGTAAAGTTTGAAAACGGTACGCTCAACATTTTCTTTGAAGCCGGCAGTGTCATCAGGGATTTTTCTCTTGATAAGCTGCTTGACGGACTTGAAGGCAGAGAAGATGTTAAGAGAATAGGCAGTATATTTGCAGAAAATGTCATTTTTACAGGAGATACTTTCCTTGGATTCGAAAAGGAAGAATATAACAGTATTACTGTAAATGGAGGACTATTTTTTGATAAGGCAACATTTACCGGAGTGGTTGAAATGAACAGCCTTGTCTTTTGTTTTGAGAAGGATGAGGAGCTTTTCTGTAATGCAGGAGGCAAGAGAGCGGACCGGCAGAATAATGCAGTGGATTTCAGAAACGCCAGATTTTTTAAGAACCTTGCAATTAAGGACGTCAGCTTTGGCGGCGATACTTCGGATGTGAAAATATCCTTTGAGGATGCAAGGGTTACGGAAAATGTTGAATTTATAAATGTAGATTTCGGCAGTACAGAGCTCGAATGCTTTCAGATGGTTTTCGGAAATTTTATCGATTATCTGAGTGCCCGTGAATATGAAAGGCTTAAGAACGATAACCCTTCGGTAAAAGGTAAGACGTCATCAGGAGCAGGAAGCAGGAAAGCAGCAAAAGGACTTAGCATCATAAACTGTGAATTTGATTCTGACTGCATGATCAATCTGAAGGATGCTGAGATTAGTAACGGCTGTATCAGCTTTCATAATATTGCACCGCTTCCTAAGGTAAATGTCGAGCTTTCTCCAATCATGATATTTGAAGATGCTGCAGGCGATTCAGCACTTCAGAGAATGTGCCCTTCAAATACGCTTATATTTGATAACTGCGAGATATCCAATACGCTTATGATATCAAATGTAGATATGCTTTCCTTCAGAAATTCAAGAAATTATGGAAAGATAATCGCTTCCGAGGAGTGGGGTACATTTGATAAAAGGATCATTACGAAATCCAGAGGCTTGATGAAGACCAGGCTCGGAGGAACAAGGATCAGTAATGATATTCTGATAGCGGTATATAATTATGACGGAAGAGATGCTTTCGGAGGTATACGGAGCGTTGATACCGAACGGTTCAGAGCGGCTGATTTTATAATGCTTAAGGAAAATTTTGCTGCGGATGGCAAATATGATGATGAGGATGATGCATTTATTCTCTTCATGGAATGCAGACCATATCAGATTTATTATGAGAAGGCAAAACGCAAGGCTCAGAAAAAGGGCTATACATCATCTGTAAAGCAGAATAAAAAAGAAAAGAAATCCAGAAGCTACGACTTACTGTATAAATGTCTGTATCATACCGGAAAATACGGAATATCTCCTGTAAGAGTAACCTTCTCACTTCTTTTTACAGTGCTGCTTTTTACAGGGATATATCTGATATTTGCCATAATGCTTGGAAATGATGCTTTCAGTCTTGCAAATACCGGAAATAACATGTTTGATTATTCTTCTGTTATGGATTCAGGTATTAAAACCGGCTTTTCTTTTATGAAGCTTTTGGCATCATTTTTATACAGCCTTGAAAGTATCATTCCGTTTGTATCAGCGTTTGAACCGATAAATGTCGGAGTATGTATCGCTACAGCTATTGAAAATGCTATCGGCTCATTCCTGGTCGGATATTTTTCAGTTGCAGTAGTTAGAAAAACATTGAGGTAATCTAAATATGGATAAATCATTAAAAGTAAGAAATGTTAGAGAACAGGATGCTGCGCTTTTACGCAGGATGGCAGCGGCATGTCCGCCGCTGGATCTGCATACGCCTTATACATATTGGGTAAATGCAAAATACTTTGGAGAGTATTCATTTTTAGTCTGCGAGGGCGAAAAAATCATCGGATATATAATGTGTATAAAAAATGATAAGCAGCTTCTTATCTGGCAGATAGGCATCCTTAAAGAATACAGAAAGAAAAATATTTCAAAGA
Source organism: uncultured Eubacterium sp. (assembly GCA_900321215.1). GTDB lineage: Bacteria > Bacillota > Clostridia > Lachnospirales > Lachnospiraceae > Eubacterium_Q. The sequence continues at coordinate 2,766 of ONVE01000244.1, forward strand.
TACTGATCGAAAATGTATTAAAGAAAGCAGCCGAGAATGCTCTTTCGGTAAATGTTTCGATAGCAGCTGAGAATCGTGACAGCTACGGCGCCTTTAAAAGCTACTGCGACAGCAGCGGTTATATAATGAATGCTGTCGGTGAGGTTAAGCTTACCATAGATGAAGATCCGGATTTTATCGAGCAGGAAGTTCTCTATGAGATAAAACCGCTGGGCTGAGCAGAAAAACAGGTCTTTAGGAGACAGAAGGCGTGATTAAACGTCTTACTGTCTCCTTTTTTATATTGTTTTCATATTAAAACAATTTTCCTACTTGTGTAATTC
>ONVE01000068.1 GCA_900321215.1 uncultured Eubacterium sp.
GATATAAAACTCGTAAAGAATTTGATTCGAGAAGATAAATGTTGTATAATATAGAGTGGTACGCAGATAGATAATTTTTTGTTTTTTTTGGGGTGGAGAAAATATTTATGGCAAATGAATTTGGCTCTGAAAATTACATAGAAGAGTTAAAGAGACTTCAGGAAGAAAATGAAAACCTGAAGAGGGATAATCTGGTTTATCAGGCTATCCTGGATAATACTCATGCAAAGATATTCTGGAAGGACAGGGACCGGAGATATGTCGGAGCAAATAGAGCATTTCTTGATTTCTTTGGCGTTTCTGCGGATGATATCGTCGGAAAGACCGATGAGGATATGGGCTGGTGCCCGGATCCGCTTCAGTTCTTCAATGATGAGATGGCTGTGCTTGAGGAGGGTAAGACTGTCCTTCGTTCAGAGGGCAAGTGTGTCTCATTTGGACAGGAGAAAGAGATAGTTGCAAGTAAGATACCACTTCTATTTGAAGGTCAGGTTGTCGGACTTGTTGGAGATTTTAATGACGTTACGGATACCAATACGTCATTTAAGGTGGTTATCTCTGAACTGAACAAGGTAAGAGATCAGCTGAAGAGATATGAGTTCTATGACCAGCTGACAGGTGTGCTTAACAGAAGCGGTGCGTATGAGGTCGCTCAGGATTTCGAAGAGAAGTATTTCGAGGAACAGAGAGATTTTGCGGCCATTTATATGGATATTAATAATTTCAGGCAGTTTAACGATAATTACGGTTATCAGATGGGTGATGATGTACTTATCAATATTGCCAGAAAGCTTGAGGAAAGCCTTGTTGATGAATGTGCGCTCTCAAGATTCGGAGGAGATGTGTTCATTATACTCACGAGACAGAGCGGTGAGGATGAGATCAAGAGGCTTATAGCAGATATAGAGAAAAACGTCGGCAGTATCAAAAAGGTTGACGGATATGACATTTCCATAAGCATCATGAGCGGATATGCGAGATATTCTGATTTTATGGATATTGACAGAATGCTTCTTGAAGCAGAGAAGAAGCTTTTTGAAGGGAAGGATGAATAAGACCGGTTTTTATATGGGGGTTTATGGGAGGAAATGATGCTATCTTTAATTATAGAAAAATTTAGAGGATAAAGAGATGGAAGAAAGGCTGCAGAAGCTTCTGAGAGAAAAATACATGCTTCTTAAGCTGGAATGCCCTGTAATAGAACGAAAATACTGGGAATGTATAGAAGATATGCAGGCTGAAGTCTTCAGAAAAAAGCTCAGTCTTATGGAGAAGGAAGAACCGGACAGGGATTTTTCTGCTCAGTATGAGGCACTTCGAAAGATGCAGGAAAACCGCCGGCAGATAGAGGAACGATATCTAAAGGCTTCGGAGATACTTAGTCTTTCCGAAGAGGAGATAGATAGTTTCCTTGCTTCATTTTATAAGGAAGATACAGCGGAGGGTGAAGACACAGAGCTTAAAGTTAAAAGACTTGAGGAAGAGATAAAGAATATAAAGATATCATTTCCGTATAATAAAAGATTTACAGTCGGAAGCGAGAAGACTGTGAAGCGTCACAGGGACAGGCTTCAGAAGCTTCTTGATGAATATAATGAAAAACCGGGAGAGTAAAATGTTTAAGTATGCTTTTTTTGATCTGGACGGAACACTTACACAGTCTGAGTTCGGGATCATCAATTCGATTATTTATGCTCTTGATAAGATGGGCATTGAAGTAACTGACAGAGAGAGCGTGAAGAGGTTCATCGGCCCTCCGCTTACGGCTGCATTCAAGGATTTTTATGATATGAATGATGAAGATGCGGCTAAAGCTACAAAAATCTACAGAGAATATTATAACGCCGGAGAAATGTACAACGCGCCTCTATATGACGGAGTAGAGAAGGTCCTTGCGGATCTTTATGAAAAGGGCGTAAAAATGTATATTGTTACATCAAAGCCTAAGGTTTTCGCTGAGAAGATAGCTGATCATTTTGATGTGCTCAAGTATTTTGAGAAGGTTGTAGGACCTGAACTATCGGAGAAGAGCTATTCCAAGGCATTTCTTGTTAAAACTGCTATGGAAGACTGCGGAGAGATCCCTTCTTCAGAGGAGGAGAGACTTAAGGATTATGTAATGGTCGGAGACAGATTCTATGATATCGAAGGCGCTGTCGCAAACAGTATCTCTTCGATAGGAGTTCTCTACGGTTACGGCGAGAGAGAAGAGTTAGAAAAAGCCGGTGCAACATTTATCGCTGAGACAGCTCCTGACATCACAGGTATTGTGCTGGGAGAATGATTGCCCCGGAACGGTGATAATTATGGAACAGTGACAATTTTGTAATTGTGAACATTACAGGGCAGTGATGCTGCAAGACAATAAAAAAATGGTAATAATTGTATATTAAGACATCCGCTGATAGGGCTTTTTGGCCTGTCGGCGGATTATTTTATGTGCATATTGCACAAAAAAATACCCTGTTTGGCTGTCAAAAGATATTCGTAAACTTGCTTTTGCCTGAAATGTGCATAAAACGCTGAGGAAAATACAATTTTTTTTCGTAAAAATGAATAAATTATGGTTTTATTTTTGGACAGTTGATGATATAATAAAAGAACATTATAGCTTAAAGGGGTGACACTATGATCAAAAAGGAAATGATAGCAATGCTTCTTGCAGGTGGTCAGGGCAGTCGTCTTGGCGTTTTAACCTCAAAGCTTGCTAAACCAGCAGTTGCATTTGGTGGAAAATACAAGATTATTGATTTTCCACTTAGTAATTGTATTAACTCTGGTGTAGATACTGTAGGTGTACTTACACAGTATAGACCACTGAGACTTAATCAGCATATTGGAATCGGAATGCCATGGGATCTTGATAGAAATCTTGGTGGCGTAACAGTGCTTCCTCCATATGAGAAGAGCACTAACAGTCAGTGGTATACCGGTACTGCTAATGCCATCTATCAGAATCTTGAGTATATGGAGTATTATAATCCTGAATATGTTCTGATACTTTCAGGTGACCATATATATAAGATGGACTATGAGGTTATGCTCGATTATCACAAGAGCTCAAAGGCGGATGTTACTATCGCTACTTATCAGGTTCCGATGGAAGAAGCCAGCAGATTCGGTGTTGTTATCACCGATGAAAACGGCGTTATCCAGGAATTTGAGGAGAAGCCTGAGCATCCACGAAGCAATAAAGCTTCAATGGGTATTTACATCTTCAGTTGGAAGGTTCTCAGAGATGCACTTATCGAGATGAAGGATGTTCCTTCATGCGACTTTGGTAAGCATGTCATTCCACGTTGCCATGAGCAGGGTAAGAAGATCTGTGCATATGACTACAAGGGATATTGGAAGGATGTTGGAACCCTCGGTTCTTACTGGGAAGCCAATATGGAGCTTGTAGATATTGTTCCTGAATTCAATCTTTATGAGGAATTCTGGAGAATCTATACTAAGAGCGACACACTTCCTCCTCAGTATATTGCTGAAGGAAGCAAGGTTGTTAAGAGTATAGTCGGAGAAGGAACAGAGGTTTACGGTATCGTAGAGAATTCTGTTATCGGTTCCGGTGTAACCATTGGAAAGGGAGCAGTTGTCCGTAATTCTATTATCATGAACGGCGTAGTAGTCGGAGATAATGCAGTTGTGGATAAGGCTATCCTTGCAGAGGGTGTTAAGATTGGCGCAAATGCAGAACTCGGTGTGGGCGAAGAGCTTCCAAATGAGTTTGCTCCGCATATCTATTCATTTGGCCTTGTAACTATTGGAGAGAATTCTGTTGTACCTGATAATGTCAAGATCGGTAAGAATACGGCAATTTCAGGAGTTACAACTCCGGACGAATATCCGGACGGAATCCTTAAGAGCGGTTCTAGTATTATAAAGGCAGGTGAGTGATAATGAGAGCCATTGGTATTATTTTAGCAGGTGGAAACAGCAGCAGAATGGGTGATCTCTCAGCTAAGA
>ONVE01000099.1 GCA_900321215.1 uncultured Eubacterium sp.
CATTAATAAATATAATAAATCCGGACTAGAAAATCAACTATATATTTTACCGAAAACGTATAAATTTTTCTTTTTTTCATGAAAATTCTTCTGAAAATAACAAAAAAATGTAAGACGCTTACAGGATTTTTCCATACATCTTACATTTTTTTATTTACAGATACCTCAGATCCTCTGAAAATATCTTTCATTTTTCACTTTTGGTTACAGCCATTTTTTCTTTTTGAAGAAAAGAAGGCTGAAAATAATGATAGCTAAGCTTATGATGATGACTATCGGATATCCCCACCGTGACTCAAGCTCCGGCATGTATCTGAAATTCATTCCGTACCAGCCAACTATAAGTGTAAGCGGCATGAATATCGTAGTTACGACCGTCAGGAGTGTCATGATCCTGTTCTGCTTTATCTCCATCTGCGTGTGATAAAGATCCCTGATCTGCACGGTATAATCACGAATTGAGTTGGCGGTATCGTGAAGCCTTGACATTCTGTCCGTGAAGAGCCTGAAATATCTTGTGTTCTCAGGCTTGAAGAAATTGTTTTCATTTTCCTCAAGCTCCTGTCCAAGGTCTATCAGCTGATCATAATGACGTCTCAGATCCCTTATATCGCCGCGGATCTCATTCACCCTGCCTAGATCCGCTGTCTTTGCATCATCCAGGATATCACCCTCGATATCGTCAAGCTCTCTTTCATAACCTTCAAGTATGGAAAGATCCCTTGCTATTATAAGTTCGAGAAAATCATAGATAAATCTCTCAAGACACGGCACCTTCCATTTCTTTCTGAGAGATATCTTCTTTACCATCCTGTTGACAACTCCTGTCGGATCGATAAAGACTATACCCTTTTCATCAATGGCAAACGCATATCTGTAATCATTTTCGGTTATATTTCTTCTGCTTGGAATACAGAAGGTTCCGGTCAGCGAATCATAGTTTACTTCCGCCTTGGTATTGTGGATCTCTTCGGTACTGAGGTCCATTTCTATACCGATATCAAAGCTGCCCTGTTCTTTCTTCCATTCTTCAGGAGTAAGAACAACCACATACTGATATTCTCCCTTATGTACTTCCTCGAGGCTGCATTCCTCAAGCGTTGACTTTATCAGAAAATACATCTGTTCCCCTTTCGATCGATCTCTCTAAAGCTTAGTTGTCCACTTTGAGCAGTCCCATACCTCTATTGCAAGTCCGTCGTAGAACTCCGGTTCATGGCAGACCATGATAATACTGCCCTTATATTCAGTAAGAGCCCTTTTCAGCTCATCCTTGGCATCCTGATCAAGATGATTAGTAGGCTCGTCCAATACCAGCAGATTTGATTCTCTGTTGATCAGCTTGCAGAGTCTTACCTTCGCCTGTTCACCGCCGGAAAGCACCTTGCATTTACTCTCGATATGCTTTGTTGTAAGACCGCATTTTGCAAGAGCAGCCCTGACCTCATACTGCGTATAGCCCGGAAATTCATTCCAGATCTCCTGCAGGCAGGTTGTATCGATGTCAGGAGACATTTCCTGCTCGAAATATCCTATCTCAAGGTAATCTCCCCTCGTAGTGCTGCCGGAAACAGGCTTTATAAGCCCCAGAAGGCTCTTTAGGAGGGTTGTCTTACCAATTCCATTTGAACCTGTAAGAACGATCTTATCGTTCCTCTCCATGCGGAAATTGATAGGCTTGGAAAGCGGTTCGCCGTAGCCGATCACAAGATCATTTGTCTCAAAGATAACCTTGCCCGAGGTCCTTGCTTCCTTAAACCTGAACTCCGGCTTCGGCTTATCGTATATCTTCTCGATAACCTCCATGTTATCAAGCTTCTTCTGTCTGGACATGGCCATATTTCTCGTTGCAACTCTGGCTTTGTTTCTCGCAACGAAATCCTTAAGCTCCGCGATCTCCTGCTGCTGTCTGTTGTACGCTGCCTCAGCCTGAGACTTCTTCATCGCGTAAACCTCCTGGAACTTGTCGTAATCGCCGACATAACGCTCCAGCTTATGAGTATTGCCGTCCATATGATAAATGATATTTATAACTGAATTTAAGAAAGGAATATCATGAGAAATGAGTATAAACGCATTCTCATACTCCTGCAGATACCTTGTAAGCCATGCTATATGTTCTGCATCAAGATAGTTTGTAGGCTCGTCCAGAAGCAGGATATCAGGCTTCTCAAGAAGAAGCTTTCCAAGAAGTATCTTGGTTCTCTGGCCGCCCGAAAGCTCCGTAACATCGCGGTCAAGGCCGAGATCAAGCAGTCCCAGCGCTCTCGCAACCTCCTCTACCTTGGAATCTATAAGATAAAAATCATGGCTGGTCAGAAGCTCCTGGATCGTACCGACCTCATCCATAAGAGCTGTCATCTCATCACCATCTGCATCACCCATCTGCATGTAGATCTCATTCATTCTCTCTTCCATAGCGTAGAGAGGCTGAAATGCGCTCGCAAGGACATCCCTTATGGTCATTCCCTTTTCAAGCACCGCATGCTGGTCCAGATAGCCTGCTTTAACATTTTTCGACCATTCGATCTTACCCTCATCAGGCATAAGCCTGCCTGTGATAATATTCATAAATGTAGACTTACCTTCGCCATTTGCGCCGATAAGTCCGATATGTTCACCCTTCAGAAGTCTGAAAGAAACATCATCAAAGATAGCCCTGTCTCCGAAACCGTGAGTCAGGTGTTCAACATTTAATATACTCATTTTGTTCTCCAATTATATAAAATAACATAAGTGCCAAAGTTCAAAATGCGTTCCTTCCGTAAATACCCTCAGGACTATTTCTGCAGAAAAGCCTTTGAAACAACAGCTCCAGAAAAGCCTTGCAGAAAATACATTTTGAAAAATGACACTTATATCATAACATATAATTGATAAAAAGAAACCTTAAAACAAAATTAATCAAACCATGCAGCTTTTTAATGCATTCAGTTCTTCAATTCGTTCAGCCTATCAATCCATTTGGTTCATCAACGCGTTGTCTTCCTCAATTCATTCTGTTTTTCAATGAATCTTGTTCTTAATGAGTTCCTCCGCACGCATCATAGACCTTGTTGAATATTTCCTCTGGTATCTTTACAAAATACCAGGAAAGCATATCATAGCCTACATATCCTCCCTCGATCAGTCTAAGATGAACCGTAGTACCATCCTTCAGCTTCAGGATAACGTGCGCCATCTTATCAGTATCATAAATGCTTGATGCGCCGTTTGAAGGGTTATACATATCATTATACGGATCCCTTGTATTTATGAATTCACCCGCATCGATCTGATCCAGAAACTCTTCCCAGGTCTCTTCATCAAGCTCTGCCGTCTGATATTTTCCGATAGCGTTATTCCAGTCAGAATGCTCCTGCCACAGGATTTCTTCCACGTTTCCGGCGATATGAAGCCTGTCTTCAAAAATCCCCTTGCCATACATTAATGTGATGCCATTCAGGCAGTTGTAAAACTGAATAAATGTAGCCTCCGCATTTTCTTCGTCCTTATATCCATACATCATGCATATACGGAAGGATTCATTATATCCATCCACAGAATAAACCTCTCCGGCTATTGTAGACGCAAATTCAGTCGCCCATTTCTCCTGCGAAGACCATTCATCTATGTTGCCCTTTGCAGTGCCTAAATGCTCTCCCACAAGCTTTGACACCTGCTCTGCAGCCTCTCCAACATATTCTTCGCCCTGAATATATATACGTCCCTTATATACAATAAGACCTACCATATCCATAGCGCCTTCTGAAGTGTTTTTCGGCAGTTCAACCATCGGTATATAAACACCCTCTTCGTCATCTGATACATACGCTTCAGTGCCGCTCTCTCCGCCTTCTGTAGCTCCTCCATCCTCTGATTCCGAAGCTTCTTCCTCTGTTGTTACTGCAGTTTCTTCTCCGTCATATGTTGCTGTTTCAGTATTGTCATCACCGCCGTATAGAAGAGTATCGGTTTTATCTGATGCAGTACCTCCCAAAGAGTTATTATTAGAATTCGTCGAATGCTTAAAAATGATTCCTCCTGCAATAAGAGCGCACATTACTGCCGCCGCAGCCAGCCCCCATTTAAAATAATTCCTATTGCCGCTTCTTATACCAGTGTTTTTACTGTTGCCGCCTATTTTGCTGCTTCCATTGTCGCCTCTGCTGCTTTTTTCGTTACTGCCTCTGTTGTCGTTTTCTTTTATACTTTCTATACTCTCATTTTTAACGCCTTTTGTCTCTCCGGCTTGTTTTATAAACTTTTCATCTATTTCGCCTATTGCATCCAGAAGATCATGTTCCTTCATAAGCTGTAACCTCCTTTTTCCAAATGTTTTTTTAATGCTGCTCTCATCCTGAAGAGCATGGTCTTTACCCTGCTTTCAGACATTCCGAAATCTTCCGCAATCTCCTTTACGGAGTCAAAATACCAGTAACGTCTGACAAATACATTCTGCTGCACTTCCGAACAGCCCTCTAAGTATTCATTTATCAGACTCCTCAGGTACTTCGCCTCAATATGCGCCTCTGTGTCATCTGCAGCCGGAATGCATTCCTGCATTTCCTCTGTAAGCTCAATATATACAGCGCTCCTTTTCTTTGCACTGCTGCTTCTGCAGATATTCAGCGCCAAATGTCTAACGATCCTTGCAGCAAATGCAAAAAGATAGTTTCTCGGCTCATGCGGCGGGATCAGATTCCATACCTCAAAATAAGCATCATTTTCACATTCCTCAACACTTTCTCTATCGTTAAGTATATTGTTTGCTATATTTCTGAGCCTTGCACCATACTTGTCAGCAGTCTCTTTTATTGCATTTTCATCTCTGGATAAGTAGAGCTCCACGATTTTATCGTCATCCATTTTTTACTGCTCCTTTCTGTGATTAATTAAGGCCTTCACTCTATATAGCACCATTTGAAACGATAAGGTTACATCCGGATTATATCAAAATTATATTTATTTTAAAAATATTAAAGACAGCCCAGATCCTATAGTGATCTGAGCTGCTAAATACGCCTGTAATTATGATTAAATTTATAAATGATGTTGCTTTAATGTCTTCTTCAATGTTTGTTTCGTGTTTGATTTCATGTTTACTTTTGCATTTGATATCATTTTTTGCTTTCGTGTTTACTTTCACGTTTGAAATCTTTTTTGCTGTTGTGTTTGATATCATCTTTTGATTTCATATTTAATATCATGTTTGACCACAGAGATTAATAGATCATATGCTCTGTTTTTTTATATTCATGAAACAGCTTAAGGCAGGCTTCACGATCAATACATACGAGGAAATCCTTAAGGCTTTCTCTGCCGCCTGAGAGTTCGTCAAACTTTTGGTCACGAAAGCCGATATCTGCATTATCCTCTATGGTACAACCATAATATACCTTGTCAATATTTGCCCAAAGTATAGCATAAAGACACATCGGACACGGTTCACCCGTGGTATAAAGCACACATCCCGAAAGATCATAGGTACCCAGATTCCTCTCTGCATTGCGGATCGCACTGATCTCTCCGTGAGCAGTCGAATCATTATTTACGAGCACCATATTGTGCCCTCTTCCTACAATCTTCCCGTCCTTTACTATAACGCTGCCAAAAGGACCGCCATGCTTATTGTAAATCCCTTCAAGAGCTTCTTTGATAGCTTCAGACATATACTGATCGTCTGCATTAATATTATCTCTTTTTTTCTCATTCTCCATAGACTGCCCTCCCGGATACTTAAACTCTTCCAATAAGCATACTACTACAAGTTTTTTCTGGAAAAACTACTCGTCTTCAACCATGGCACGCATTACTCCGCCAATATCTTATTAATTTCATCCAGTTCTTCTTCTGTAAAGTCAAGCATTTCAAGAGCCTTCACATTATCGATTATCTGCTCCGGTCTGCTTGCTCCTATAAGAACCGTCGTTATCGCAGAATTATGAAGTATCCATGCTATAGCCATCTGCGAAAGCTTCTGGCCTCTTTTTTCGGCAATATCATTCAGCCTGTTCAGCTTATTGACCATCTTATCTGTAAGCAAATCACCAATCCAGGTATTTCCCTTTCCTACTCGTGAGTCCTCCGGTATACCCTTCAGATATCTGTCTGTCAATAATCCCTGATAGAGCGGTGAAAATACAGATATTCCTACACCATTTTCCCTAGCCCAGCTGTCAAGTCCATCATCCTCTATCCATCTGTTAAGCATTGAATATGAAGGCTGATTTACTATAAATGGAGTATGAAGCTCCTTAAATATTTTCGATATTTCTTCCGTCTGTGCTTTATTATAATTTGATACGCCTACATAAAGTGCCTTGCCCTGTCTTACTATCTGATCCAGAGCCACGGCAGTTTCTTCAAGAGGAGTATACGGATCGAAAATATGGTGATAATAAATATCAACATATTCAAGTCCCATGCGCTTCAGACTCTGATCAAGCGATGAGATAAGATACTTACGGCTGCCATTTCTATCCCCGTAAGGTCCGTCCCACATCTCGTATCCCGCCTTGGTAGAAATACAAAGCTCATCGCGGTATGCTCTAAGACCTCCGTCAAGTATCCTGCCAAAGTTTTCCTCAGCCGATCCATTATATGGATGGCCGTAATTATTTGCCAGATCAAAATGTGTTATCCCCAGATCAAATGCAGTACGGCACATTTTTTCAGCATTTGCAAAAACTGAACCATAGCCGAAATTCTGCCAAAGCCCCAGTGATATTGCAGGCAGCTTTAAACCGCTTTTGCCACATCTTCTGTATATCATATTATCATATCGGTTTTCACTTGCATTATACATTTACATAACCCTTTCTTAGTCCAACAATTCACCCTGCTTATCATCAGGTACTATTCAGTATCTATATATGACCATATTATATTTATACAGTAAATGTCAAGAAGCCTGAAAATAAAAGTAGCTCAGATCTTTCTTGAGATCTGAGCTAATTAATTATGCCGGCGACCGGGATCGAACCGGTACGGGTATCGCTACCCACGGGATTTTAAGTCCCGGGCGTCTGCCAGTTCCGCCACGCCG
>ONVE01000168.1 GCA_900321215.1 uncultured Eubacterium sp.
ATATTTCCAGCTTCAGGTCTTCATTTATAGCCGCATGATGAAGATGTATCGTCACCGCGCTCTTTAAAGCCGCAGCGTCCCTTGCCTTCAGGAAATGCATTATCATTATATGATCCTTGTATGCATCTTCGGCGATTATCTCAAGGTTTACATCAAGTGCAAATGTTTTCTCGATGGTTTCCGTAAGTATCGGTATAAAACTTGCCAGGAAATCATTATGAGCCGCCTTCATTATCGCTCCGTGAAAATCATTTTCAGAACGTATTCTCGAAGCTCCTCGCGGATTTCTCTTAATATTCTTCTGAACTATATCTCCCAGCCTGAGTATCTCTTCTATCTCCTCGTCAGTCGCCCTCTTGGCCGCAAGATACGCCGCCTCCGGCTCGATGATGAGTCTTGCCTCGTAGAGATCCTTAAGTCTTACCTTGACCTCCGCTGCATCTATAACGCCTATCGCCGCTGCTTCCGTAAACTGTTCCGCCTTGCTGTTTACAAATGTTCCCTTACCTCTGTAAACCGCCAGAAGTCCGTCATTTACGAGTATCCGCAGCGCTTCTCTTAATGTTGCACGCGAAACGCCAAGCTCCGCCGCCAATACATTTTCATTCGGAAGCTTATCTCCCGGAATGAGTGTTTTCTCCTCAAGTATCCTGTTTCTAAGTATTTCTGCCGTTTTCTGTGACAGATTTATATTCTGAACCATTGCTGTCTAATCCCTTGCCGGTAATTCCGGCATATCTTTATGATGCTGTTTCTTCTCAGCATACATTTCTCTATCTGCTTCCTTAAACCCTTCTATGATATCTGAATATGAATTGATTTCAGCCATACCAACGCTTACACTCAGCGGATAGTTATTAAAACTTTCGCTTGCTTCACGTATTTTCTCATGAAGTCTCTCTTTAAAATCATTTTTATCTTCATTTTCGCCCAGAAGAATAACCGCTGCAAATTCATCTCCTCCGAATCTTGCCGCAAATTCTCCCTCACGAAGTGCATCCTCAATACAGTCGGATACTGTCATTATCAATCTGTCGCCCTCGATATGTCCAAAATTATCATTGACATATTTAAGTCCGTCAAGATCAATACTTGCTATGGCAGCTCTCGTATTCTCCGCATTCGGTCCGTAAACCTCTCTGACCTTTCTCTCAAATCCACGCCTGTTGTAAAGCTGAGTCATCGGATCCTGAAGATAGAGATAACTGATACGCTTTGCCTCGCCAAGACTATGCATCATTTCAAGTCGTTTCAATGTAGCACCTATTGTTATCAATAGTTGTGCAATGACCTCATTGAAATACCCTTTCTTAGCAGGATCAAGCCTGGCCACAAGATAGCCATAAACCTCATCCTTACAGTTTATCGGGAAGAAAACGTTCGTTCCACCTTCCAGTTCCTGTTCAAATATCTTAGGGAGAAGCTCTCCATCTTTGACCGGTTCATCAAAGAAATCGCAATTCCAGTCAAACTGAGACCTCGCAACAAGCTTTTTATTCAATACCATATATGATTTTAGGAACTTCTGTGCACGCTTGAAATACTGCATCGACCATCTTATACAATCCTTCTCATTGATGACTCCGCCAAAGTCAATGCTCATATAAATACAGTCCTTTGCCCTGTCGCTGTCTGATCCTAAAGCCTCTCTCATGGTATTATAATTCCGAAAAACAGATTCCTTAACATCCTCACAGCCGCAGCTAGCCCTGAAGATCAGTTTTCCCGGAACAACTATATCTTTTGACACCTCTTCATCACCCGCTGCAATTTCCTCAAGAGCCTGTACAGCACTTGAAACCATATTTTCAACAGAAATGTCAATAGTAGTGAGCGAAGGAACGTTTTCATGTCCCTCCGGTATATTATCCATTCCGGTAACTATTACATCCTCCGGTACACGGATGCCTCGTACATTAAATTCCTGAATGAGCGCAAGCGCCATATAATCATTCGAGCAGACTATCGCCTGAGGCAGTCCATCCTTACAGTTAATAAAGAAATCTGCCGTTTCCGGTCCCTGATCCTTCCAATAGTTTCCTTGAAAGATATAATCCTCACGAACAGGAACACCATAGTCCCGCATAGCCTCTCTAAAGCCCTTCAGACGTTCAACCGAATCAGACAGCTCCATACGGCCTGTAACAAATCCCACCCTGTTACAACCATGCTTTGCGAGCACATGCCCTGTCATATTATAAATGAGCTCTTTATTATCCGCATGGACAAAATAATAGTTCTCCACAGGATTTCTGAGACTGAAAACCGGACATTTTGCCTCCTTTTTCAGACGTTCTCTCAAATCCTCATTCATATTGTAATTATGAAGAGTATCATCAGCAACGAGTATACCATCATATTTAGATAAATCCGGCAGATAAAATACTGACTTCAGTCCCTCTATGTGAAGGAAATCACTGTTTGGTACAAAGCAGTTTGCAAATACATCCAGCCTGTACCCTTTTTCTTCAATGAGTCTGGCAGTGACTTCAAGAAGCTCTGCCTCATATGCCTGTATAACGTCTCCAACAAATAACGCTATCCTCATATTGTTCACTCCCCAATATCAACCCCGATATCTTCTCATGTGCAAAAAACTACGTTTTATATTGTTGTCTTTCTGAGATTCGAATCAAATATCTTATTGAATCCCATCCAGTCATCCTTTTCCTTTGCTCTTGCTTCAAGCTGCTCTGAAAATGTCTGAAGCTTCGCATCCATATTATCTGCAAGTGACAGTGCCTGTGCCTCGATCAGTGCCGGCTTCTTAGGCGAACCGTATTCAAGCTCTCCGTGGTGCGCAAGTATACAGTGTATCACTTCATCCTTTAAAACCTTCGGGAATCCCTCGATCTTCTCAGCCTTCTCCTGAACCATCATTGCTCCCATAACAATGTGTCCCAGAAGCTGGCCCTCGTCCGTATAATCATTTAAAGGAAAATCCGAAAGCTCCTTAACCTTTCCAATATCATGAAGAAGAGCTGCCGTGATAAGAAGATCTCTGTTCACCGCACTGTATTTTCCGGCGATGAATTCGCATATCTCCGCAACCGCAAGCGAATGCTGAAGCAGTCCTCCTATAAAACTGTGATGTATAGACTTTGCTGCACTGTGACTTCTGAAGCTCTTTACAAAAGCCGCATCATCTACGAAAAAGCTCCTGAGAAGCTCATTCAGATATTTATTCTTAACACTTTCTATCTTGGACATAAGATCATCATACATCTTGTCGCTGTCATTCTTAGTTACCGGCATGTAATCTGCCACATCATACTCGCCTTCCTGCGCACGTCTTATCCTCTTGATGTTAAGCTGGAGAGTACCATTAAATGATGTTACGACTCCATCAACCCTGATATAATCATTTGTCTCAAAATGCTCGATCCCGTTGTTGAGATCCCACACCTTTCCGTCCAGGATACCTGTTCTGTCCTGCAGAAATACCGAATAATACGATTTTCCTGCCTTTGTCTTTGCGTCAACCTTGTTCTTGCAAAAATAAACCTCTGAAATACTCTCGCCTTCAAGCATTGTCTCAATAAATTTCATGTTGTCAATAATCCTTCCTAAGCCTACTAATAAGCCAAAGTATATTATAGCAGAATATATCAGCCTTGTCATATATAAAAATAGCTTTAATAATTAATCTTTAGCGCTGATTTCATTTTCCATATATGTCGATCACAACATACTCTGCTATCGTCCCGGTCTTAAATCTGATAGCCCAGTCAGCTATACCCGAGGTTACGATAAATGTAGTATTTCCGCGTACCTCCTTGCCGTAGGTACGGTCATTTGCCCTAAATATCTTCTCACCGAAGAATCCCATCGGCAGCATCTGTCCGCCATGCGTATGGCCCGAAAGTACAAGATCCGCCTCTGCTGCAGCCTCCGCATCGTAATCATTTGGCTGATGATCCATCATAATGATGTACTTACTCTTGTCAAGTCCGCTTGTAAGTTCCCCTGCTGAAGCTCTGTCCTTCTCGGATTTATCCTGCCTTCCGACTATATAAAAGCTGTCATTTAAGAGAACTGTCTCATCCTCAAGGACAGTTACTCCATTCTTCTCAAGCTCTGCCTTAAGCTCTTCGTAGCTGAAATCCCTGCCTCTGTAATAACCCTTGTCATGATTGCCGCAGCTGTAATAAACTCCGTAGGTTGTCTTAAGCCTTCCGAGAGCCGCACAGCTCTTTACCATATCTTCACGCTTCGTACTGTCATCCACGTAATCTCCCGTGATGAGCAGCACATCCGGCTCAGCCTTCTGTATCGTCTCGATATGCTCCGCAAAGCCGTCTCCGTCAAAAAGCGCACCGATATGAGAATCGGCGATCAACGCCACGCGAAGCTTATCTGTTCCGAGATTTTTCTCTGTATGCAGTTCATAATTGGTTTCATAAACGTGATGTGCGAAGAACCATCCTGCAGCAAGATAGATAAATGTAGTCAGTATGACTGCAACGCCCAGCCAGTAAACCTTGCCCTGCCTTTTAGCGGCGCCTTCTGCAGCTTCACTCTCTGCAGTCTTTCCGGCTGATGCCTTCTTCCCGGCAGACTTTTCTGCTGATGCTTTTTCAGCTTCACCTGCTCCTTCTAAGCCTGCAGCCTTATTCTTCTTAACTCTTCTCACAACCGCTGCCACGATATCAAAGATAAGCCAGAATATCGCAAGATGCAGCATAGCCATGATCGAATTAACAAGATCGAAGATGCCGTAAACCACGAAGCCAAGCATCGGCACGCACGCAATAAGCCACCGGAGAGCCTTTCTGTCCCCGGCAAGCCTTTCAACGATATAAAATTTTTTAAATCTGGAGATAAGATAGATAATGCTTGCAACCGCCAGTGCAAGGACGATCCCCAGTATAACTATCCACATTGTCATATAATAACCTTAAGTCTCTCCGGCAGGATCTCAAACTTCACATGCTTTGATTCTCCGCCATACTCACCATCAACATGTACCACCATTTTTCTGTCAGAGAACAGCTCAACCTTGTCCTTGTTGAAGAGCATAAAGCTCTTCGATTTCTCATGCTTTGCCATTACAAGCACCGGCAGCACGAAGAAGGATTTCCACTTCGGAACATTGTAGCTTAAGGTGCATGAAAGCTCTCCGTCACTGTAATCTGCCTTCGGAGCCATCGGAACTCCGCCGCCCTCACAGCGCATATTCATAGCCGCAAAGAAGATAAGCTTTCTGATATCGACACTTACAGTATCCTCATCCTGCGGTCCGCTTATATCCCCGGTAACACTTTCCGGAACACTGCCGCTCATCTTTATCCTTACATCATTTTTCTCCATGGTAAAGAGAGAAATGATGGTCATCACGATATATGAAAGTCCACCGAGCCCGAAGCTGTTCAGAAAGTTCTTGATCTTCGAATGATCGACCTTCTTGCATACAAGCGCATCAAGTCCTATTCCGGAGCTTATGCCGAAACGTCTCTCAAGGGACAGAACATTTTTAGCCTTTCCAAGCTGTATATCAACATTTTCATCACTGAAAACAGTAGTAAGTCCGACATCCACAAGCCTGCATCTGTCTTCCTTCGCTGCATTCAGCAGTGCAGCAAGCGCCTTGCCTGTTTTCTT
Organism: uncultured Eubacterium sp.; assembly: GCA_900321215.1. Taxonomy (GTDB): domain Bacteria; phylum Bacillota; class Clostridia; order Lachnospirales; family Lachnospiraceae; genus Eubacterium_Q. The sequence goes on from ONVE01000168.1 coordinate 5,602, forward strand.
ACTGACGCCGAGGCCTCTGGCAAAATCATTTCCCGAGCCGGTAGGTATGATGCCGATCCTTGTTCTCTCAAAATCCGTGATGCCGTTGATCACTTCATTTATGGTTCCGTCGCCGCCGGCAACGATAAGATTGATCTGACCTTCCGTTTTCTTAGTAAGCTTCTCCACGAATTTCTTTGCATCTCCGGGATACTTGGATATATAAGTCCTGAAAGTAATGCCGCTTCGCAGGAGCATAGCTCTTACCTCTGCGTAGGTCTTCTTAGCCCTGCCGCTGCCGCCATTTATATTAACTATTATATAAAAACCAATGTTTTTCATCTGCCACTTTATACCCCTCTCATTATATTCCGCACCACTAAAAGCCTGCCCTTCCGCCCGGCAAAACTCATTCTGCCCGGCAAAACTCATCGCTCTCTTAAAGACGCATCCGACCTGCCAAAACTCAGTCTGCCTGTCGAAAACATTAACAGCTTTCTAGCGCTGCATCTCCAAATACAATAATATAATACTCTTCATAAGGTGTCAAAGTATCTTTGCCTACCCGCCATACTTTTCCAACAAACCTTCCACAGTAAATTTAAACATCAAAAAATGAAGGCTCCGATAACATCAAATGTCGTCGAAGCCTTCATTTTCTCTAAACATATTAATCTACAGATCATTGATCCTGTAGAGTCACTATCCTGCGATTTCTCTGCTGTCAGTCATTTATTGGCTTATAATCTCTTATTACATCCATAGCAGGAAGGATGTTTCCTTCGTAATCGAAGAGTGCCTGGTTGGCCCACTCATTTCCGCAAGGTCCCTTGTCGTGGATATATTCGAGCGATGCAGGAGTTGCCCAGCCGCTTCCCGGTACAGGGATCCATGCAGGCTCCCACCAGAAGAAGCCTCTTCCCTGATTGTTCGGAAGCTCCTCAAGACGTCTTAAGACATCTGCCATGAAATCTCTCTGACCTTCTATGGTCATCGGATAATCTATCTTCTCAACGAGAGAAGGCTTGGTAGCGTAGCCCTTACGCTCCTCATCCGGAAGCTTCTCGTACTCCTTGTAGTCCTCCATGGTGTAGCCCATAGAAACCTCAGCTATCACGATATCCTTGCCATATCTCTCGGCAACATCCTTCATGTTATATGAAAGCGCCTCAAGCGAGCCGTGCCAGAATGGATAATAAGACATTCCGATGATATCAAAATCCTCTCCGCCCTGCTCAATATAATTATCGAACCATCTTCTGTAAAGCTCATTGTTGCCGCCATTGTCAAGGTGGATCATAAGCGGTATGCTGCTGTCGGCAGCCTTTGCCGCACGAAGTCCGCTGCTCACGAAGCGGGCAACATTTTCATAATTCGGAAGCTGTCCCTCCGGCCAGAGAAGACCGTTAGTAAGCTCATTTCCAATCTGTATAAGCGATATCTTCACGCCATTATCCTGAAGATATTTGATTGCCGTAAATGTATAATCATAAACCGCCTCTTCAAGCTCCTGAACAGTATAATTCTCCCATGCCTTAGGCTTAAACTGCTTGCCCGGATCTGCCCAGAAATCGCTGTAATGGAAGTTAAGAAGCACTCCCATTCCGGCTTCTGTAACCTTCTTACCTATCGCAAGGGTTGTTTCAAGATCATTTGTTCCTGCACCGTAAGGCTCTCCTGAAGGAGAATACGGATCATTCCAGAGACGAAGTCTTATCGTATCGATATCATATTCCTTCATGATCTGAAGGATATCCTTCTCAGTTCCGTGATCAAAGTATCTGGCACCGAGCTTCTCAAGCTCATATAAAGTAGAAAGGTCCATGCCTTTAATATATTTTCTCATTTCATCCTCCAAATCTTTTTGCACCCGCACCCCATCCGCAGCATCCTGCGAAAAGCAGCCGCAGCTGCATCAGCCTGTGAAACACAGCCGCATCAGCAGAATCCAACCAGCAAACACAGCAGCCGCATC
>ONVE01000182.1 GCA_900321215.1 uncultured Eubacterium sp.
CGGCGGCAGATGGAACGTAAAGCTGCACATTTAAAGGCACACAATTAAAAGTGTGGATTAAACATTGCAAATTAAATGTTTTTGTTATGATCCATGCAAGGATGCTTAAATAAGAGAGAAAAAAGGGAAAAAGTATTGGTTCGAGGGGTAGCTGCACAGAGGATTTTCATGACTGTTTGGGGTACAGTATGAAGGATTCTTTAGATGACATTTTTCTAAGAGAGGAAAGAAAAAAATGGAAAAGAAGCTGCTTGTTCTTGATATTGACGGAACACTGACCAATTCAAAGAAGGAGATAACTCCTGCCACTAAGAGGGCATTAAAGAGAATAATGGAAGAGGGACATCTTGTGATGCTTGCATCAGGACGTCCAACTCCGGGAGTCAGAAAATACGAGGCTGAGCTCGAAATGGGCAGGTACGGCGGATATCTTCTGACATATAACGGAGCACGTATCACAAGGTGCTCTGACAATAAAGACATTTTTACCAGAAAGTTTTCAATGGAATATGTTCATAAGCTTTATGATTACTGCTGTGAGAAGGACATGGGCATAGTTACCTATGATGACTTTGAGGATACGAAGGACCCTTACGTGATCTGCGGAAGACGTCCGGACAAGTACCTTGAATGGGAGGCTAAGATCAACGGACTTCCCCTTGTTTCAGTTGATGATTTCAAGAAGAAGGTCGACAGAGACGTATATAAGGTTCTCATGACGGCAGATCCTGAGGTGTCAGAGGGCATCGAGAAGGAGCTTCAGGGAATGTACGGCGACCGTTTCAACATTACAAGATCAGAGCCTTTCTTCGTTGAGGCGATAAACAGTGAGGTCGATAAGGCCAAGGCCATCGAGAGAGTCATCGAGATCCTTGGTATAGAGCATAAAAATGTAATCGCCTGCGGCGACGGTTTTAACGATACTTCTATGGTAAAGTACGCAGCGGTTGGAGTTGCCATGGCAAACGCTCAGGCAGCAGTCAAGAGAGTTGCGGATTTCATCACTTCATCAAATGATGAAGACGGTATCGTGAAGGTTATCGACAGATTTATACTGTGCGCATAGTGAATGCATAGCCACTGGATCACAGTGTTTCGAGCAGGACGTGCAGCCACCGGATCACGGCGGATCGTAAACGTATGCGTCTAAATGCAGGAGATTCACAAATTTAATGTAATTTAGACTTGAATAAGATATAAAATCTGGTTGCAATATGCGCAAAAAAAAAGTAAAATTATTTTGTTGTGCGTATTTATTCAGTAACTGTTTGACAGAGGGCAGGTATGAAGAAGAGCAGAGTGGCAGAAAATCTATTTCTGGTCCTTCAGTTAGGGATCTCTATGATAGTTCCGATCCTTCTGTGTACGGCAATAGGTTATCTGATAGATAAGAAGTTTCATACGAACTGGATCATAGTCTTTATCATTCTTGGAGTTCTTACAGGCGTAAGATCCGTATATGTTCTTGTCAGCCACGAATTAAAGGCTGCGAAGAGGGAACAGGCTGCGGAAAAGCCTGAATGGGAGCGAAAGGCCTTCGGCAGTGAGATGCCGGGAGAGCCTGAGTCAGAAGATCCTTATGACGAAGACTGAGACCGGCTGCTGTTTAAAGATCATGCACCGCTGTGATCAAGAGGTAATTGATGGAAAGAATAATGAAACGTCTTCTCAGGATAAGAAGAGATGACAGTGCGGGACATGTGCTTGCACAGCTGATAATCGGTATATTCTTTATCAGTATGATATTTCTTGCCGCAGGGCTGATCATCATTTCCGGAAAAGGAAAGCTGTTCTATCTTGCAGGACTGCTTATCGGAATGGGACTCGCTGTTGCGGCAGTCATAAATATGTATGATGTACTGGATGCCGGCCTGCGTTTAAATGAAAGAGGCGCGGCAACATATATAAGAAACAGAAGCCTGCTCAGGATGGCACTTGCGTTTGTGGTGCTTCTGGCGGCGGTATTTATAGATGTACATGCCTTTGCGGGTGTAACGCTCGGGCTTATATCAATTAAACTGTCAGGTCTTTCAAATAAATTCATCAGAAGACACCTGACGAAGGAGGATGAATAAATGTTACCTTCTGTACCGGGAATAACCGGCGTAACCGGAGGAGCTACGGTGTTGAAAGAAGCGGATTTCTACATTCACCAGCTGTATCCGATCAATTTCTTTGGTTCAACTGTATATATTACGACTACCCATATCTGTACTATCATCGTCATGGCAGTACTCATGATATTCACTCTTGTCGCAAGGCACTGCTTTATGAAGGCGGAGCGCGAGCACAGGATGACTACATTTTCAACTCTTATCGAGATAGGCGTTGATGCTCTGAACAAGTTCGTGAGCGGCACCATGGGTGAGAGAGTCGCTAAGAAATATGCGAATTATATCGGCGTTCTTGCGCTTTACATATTCTTCAGCAATACATCGGGTATATTCGGTCTGAGACCGCCTACGGCAGATTACGGCACAACGCTCTGCCTGGCTCTCATAACATTTGTAATGATCGAATATGCTGATATCAAATACAATAAATGGGGAGTTGTCACAAGTCTCTTTGAGCCTGTATTTTTCTTCTTCCCGATGAATGTTATAAGTATATTCTCTACACCGCTTTCGATGTCACTCCGTCTTTTCGGTAATATCCTCGGCGGTACAGTACTTATGGCGCTGTATTATGGTATGCTGCCTTGGTTCGCAAAGATTGGTGTTCCGGCGGCGCTTCATGTATACTTCGATGTATTCTCGGGAGCAATACAGACCTATGTATTCTGCATGCTTACGATAACGTTTATCAAGGATAAACGTGGAGATAATTAGAGATAAATTATTTAATGGAGGAAAAAAATATGGATTTTAACAGTATTGATCTGGTTCACGCTTTCTCTGCTCTTGGAGCGGGAGTAGCAGTATGTTCAGGTATCGGTACCGGTATCGGACAGGGAAATGCAGCAGGTATGGCTGCTCAGGCAGTTGGTCGTAATCCGGGTGCAAAGGGTGATATCATGTCTACCATGCTTCTCGGTCAGGCTGTTGCAGAGACAACAGGTCTTTACGGACTTGTAGTTGCACTTCTTCTCATGTTCGTTAAGCCATTTGATAAATAATTCGGAAGGAGAAGTATAGTGACTGAATTAATAACGTTTAGAAGTACGGCTTCTCCGGCAGTTCTTGCGGGAACCGGACGTATCTTCGGACTTGACAGTCAGCTTCTTTTTGACCTTCTCTTTCAGGGAATAGCGGTATTTATACTCTTTCTCTTCGTAGGATATCTTCTCATCAATCCTGTCAGAAAAATGCTTGAAAAGAGACAGGAGAAGGTGCAGTCAGATATCGAAAATGCTGCAAAAGACAAGAAAGAGGCAGCTCTTCTCAAGGAGCAGTACGATGAGAAGCTTAAAAATGTAGGCGAGGAGGCTGCACTGATACTTTCAGAGGCTCACACCAAGGCAGTTAAAAATGAAGCTGCTATAATAGCAGAAGC
>ONVE01000206.1 GCA_900321215.1 uncultured Eubacterium sp.
TAAAAAAACCGCTTCATTACGAAAGCGGTTTTTTTGATCTAAACTATGAAACTAAACTATGAAAAACTCTCTTTACTTATCTCGTTGAATTTATAATACAATCCATTTATGAACAAAGTATGACTATGAATCAAAAGATTTGTAAATAATATTGGGTTTATTTGTTAAAAAAAATATCATGTGACATTTGTCACATCAGCTTGTTACGTTTAACACTAACAAAAAAGAGAGAGCTATTGTAACATATGATCAGAAAGTAAATGAAAGGTTCTGTGCGAACCGCTGGAAATATATTTAGTATCGAGGAGGAAAACAAAATGGCAGAAAAAATAGTTGAGGTAAAAAATCTTGTAAAAAGATATAAGGAAATAATCGCACTTGATAATTTCAATATGACGATCAAGAAAGGTGAGGTGTTCGGACTTCTCGGACCGAACGGATCAGGAAAGACAACCACTATCAACTGCCTTCTGTCACTTTTAAACTATGATAACGGTGAGATAGACCTTTTCGGAGAGAAGATGAAGAGTGATCGTTATGATCTGAAGGCAAAGATAGGTGTTGTAATGCAGAATGTTGCAGTTTTCGACGAGCTTACAGTTTATGAGAATATCGATTATTTCTGTGGATTATACATTACGGACAGGGCAAAGAGAAAGCAGTATGTTGAGGAAGCGATCAAATTTGTCGGACTTGAGGACTTTAGGAATTTCAAGCCGAAGAAGCTTTCGGGAGGTCTACTCAGAAGACTGAATATAGCCTGCGGAATAGCACATAAGCCTGAGCTTATCATCATGGATGAGCCGACAGTAGCGGTTGACCCTCAGAGCCGAAACAAGATACTTGAAGGTATCACAGAGCTTAATCAGAACGGAGCGACCATCATTTATACAAGTCATTACATGGAAGAGGTTGAGCAGATCTGCACACACATACTTATCATGGATAAGGGCAAAAATGTTGCAGAGGGTACCAAGGATGAGCTTAAGAGAAGCATTAAGAATACAGAAAATGTGATAGTAGATATTAAGAAGCTTTCTGAGGAGCATATAAATGCAATCTCAAAGCTCAGCCATGTATATGATGTACAGTATATGGGCGATACACTTACGATAAAGTGCGCAGGCGGAAGACACAACATCTCACATGTTATTGATTATTTTGCAGAGAATGGTCTTGATTATGAAAGAATCTATTCGGAGCTGCCGACACTCAATGATGTATTCCTTGAGATAACGGGTAAGACTCTCAGAGATAAGGAGGCATAGTATGTTTCTTAACGTTTTTTCTAAACAGCTTAAGATAGGCTTCAGAAATAAACAGAATATCTTCTGGACACTGATGTTTCCGGTGATCCTCGGAACTCTTTTCTATGTAGCCTTTGGTTCTCTTTTCAAAAGCTTTGTATCGGAACCTATAAAAACTGCGGTTGTATCGGAAAGCAGTAATAAGGAGCTTGAAAATACTATAGTTGATTTCCTTGCTTCTATTGAAATGAAGGATATGAAGATACTTGATATTGTTGATCCGACTGATGATCCTGACAAGCTTCTTAAGGATGAGAAGGTTAATGGAATCATTTACATCGAAGAAAACGGAAGACTTAGACTTAAGGCAAAGTCGAACGGCAACCAGACAACAATTCAGGAAAGCATAATCACTGCTTATAATCAGAGCGCTGACCTTGTTGAAAGGGTAGCTGCAGAGCATCCGGAAAGGCTTGAGGAGGTGCTTAAAAGTATCAGCAGCAGGGTGGATTATATAAATGCAAAGGATATGGCAGGTGAGAATAAGGATCCGTATCTTTCATATTTTTATAACCTGATCGCTATGACAGCTCTTTTTGCATCACTTAACAGTCTGAGGATCGGTAATAACTGCCAGGCTAATATGTCAAGCCTCGGTGCAAGAACAAATGCTTCTCCTTTGAGAAGAGTAATGTTCCAGCTTGCTGGTTTTCTCGCAGCATATATAGTACAGACATTTGTGCTCTGTATTGGACTTAGTTATCTGATATTTATACTTAAGATCAAGTTTGGCGGAGACATCCTCATGATCTACGGAGCGACAGCTCTTGCAGGACTTCTTGGTACAGCACTTGGCTTTATGGTTGGAAATATCGGAAATATGACAGTTGAGAAGAGAGAGAGCATACTTGTTGCGGTGACACTCGGCAGCTGTGCATTATCAGGACTTATGGTTGGTGATATAAAGGCTGTTATCGCAGAGAAGGCACCATTTATCAACAGGATCAATCCGGCAGCGGTAATATCGGATTCATTTTACAGTCTTAACATCTTTGGTACAGGCAGAAGATTTATGGAATGCATATTATATATGGCAATCCTCTCAATAGTATTTATAGCAGCGGGACTGATCATGGGAAGGAGACAGAGCTATGATAGTATTTAAAACTTTCTTCAAGGTTCTTAAAAATTATAAAACTTCACTTTTTGTATACTTAGGTATATCTATAGCTGTAATCTTTTTACTTTCCGGAATAGGCGGCAGCTCAGATAAGAATTATTCGGCAATAAGCCATGGAATAGTTGTTATAGATAATGATAATTCAGAGGTATCAAAGGAACTGGTGGCTTTTCTTGGAGAAGCAAATAGTATAGTGAAGGGAGATTTTACTAAAGACCAGATAATCGATATGATGTATTATACCAAGATATCCAATTATATCGTTATTCCTGCGGGCTTTGGCGACAAGTTCCTGTCAGGTGACAGGGAGGCGTTTTCTCTTATCGAAAGCACCAAGGATGCAGGCAGCAGAATGGGTTATCTGGTTGAAACAGAGATAGAGAGTTATCTTAACCTTTTCTATAATTACACTCTGGGAGGCTACAGCGTAAATGAGGCTGCCGGCTTTGCCAAGGAAGCTCTTATGGATCACAGCGCTGTTGAGATGTCAGGAAGCGATAAGGCGGAAACAGCAAGTCTTTTTATAGTATTTACTGTTCTTCCTTATGGAATCCTTTCAATGCTTTTCTCGGCAATCCTTCCTGTAATCTTAAGATTTAATATAGAGATCATCAATAAGAGAACCGGTATCTCATCTACTCCGGCGATCAAGAAGCAGACTATGATAGCTCTTGCCACAGCGGTTTCGGCTGTATTTATTCTTATCGCAATGGTAACTGCAGGATCGGTTATCAGTAAGGAGGCATTTACCGATAGATGGTTCTTTGTGCTCCTTAATATGTTTACGTTTAGTCTTTCTATTGTAATGCTCATCGTGGCAATCTCTAATTTTAACATTAAGCCTGATTTTGCTGCAGGACTTACAAATATCATAGGACTTTCCTTCTGCTTCCTCGGCGGAATTTTTGTACCGCTTGAATTCCTTGGAGAAGGTGCAAAGGCAATCGGAAGATTTCTTCCTACTTACTGGTATTCTGAAGCGATTGAAAGGATTAAAAATGGCGGAGGCATCAGTGATATATTAAATTGCCTATTGATTCAGCTTCTTTTTGGGTTTATGGTAATGGCAATAGGTCTTGCTATCGGAAAATATAACATCAAGAAGGCTGAGTAAAGGGAAAAGCTTTGAGGAACTTTCTGGATAAAATATTAATTATACTTTTCACTTCTGTGATAATGTTTTCGGCATCTGAAAATATGCAGCTTGTGATCATGGCATTTTCCATGGTCACGGCTGCTTTCATGATGTCTTATTTTCGTTTATCGGGAGACTTTGGCAGAAAGGTTAATGTTGTCCTTGAAATACTTTTAGCTGCAGCGGCTATCTTTTACCCGAAGGCAGTGGTTATGATACCATTAGTTGCTTACGAGGCTGTGATCGACCGGCAGATAGCAGCGGGGATAGCATCATTTATTGCTTTGAGCGGATCTTACAAGGTGATGGAACTTAAGGAAGTGATACTGCTTTTACTTATCACTCTGCTTTCGGCCTATCTTTCATACAGAACAGAAAGAATGAGTATATTAGAGAAGGATAACCGACTTATACGTGATGAGGGCGAGATCAAGAAGGAAGTCTTAAATGACAGAAACAGGGAACTTCTTGCAGAGCAGGACAAGAATATCTATATGGCCCAGCTTGCTGAACGAAACAGGATAGCGAGAGAAATACATGATAATGTGGGACATATGCTGAGCCGTTCGCTGCTTCAGGTTGGCGCTATGATGGTGGTCCATAAGGAAGAACCGGTATCGGCAGAGCTTTCAAGTCTGAGGCAGACGCTTGATACAGCCATGAATAAAATCAGAGAAAGTGTTCATGACATAAGAGATGAGGCAATAGATGTTGAGCTTGCTGTAAAGGAAATGATAGAGCCTCTTAAAGCCAGGTATAACGTAAACTTTGAATGTGATATTTCCGGAAGGAATATGCCAAAAGAGATAAAATATGCTACAATTAACATTGTGAAGGAAGGACTTTCTAACATTTCAAAGTACAGCAGTAATGATACTGTTGATATTCAGATCGATGAGCATCCGTCTATGTACAGGATAATCATACATGATCACGCTGCGGATGAAGCAAATCTGGATACTAAGGAATTTAAACCGACAGGCGATGGCATGGGACTTGAAAATATAAGGCTCAGGGCAAAACAGCTGGGCGGGCAGGTTTCATTTTATAAAGGAAATGGATTTAAGGTTTTTGTAAGAATACCAAAATAATATAAAGGAGCGGATGCATCCTTGGCTAAGGTGCATTTACAACAGAAAAATGAAAATAGTTATAGTTGATGATGACAGTCTTGTTGCAATGAGCCTGAAAACGATACTGTCATCGGACAGTGAGATAGAGGTCCTTGCGACCGGAAGCAGCGGAAAGGACGCCGTAAGGCTGTATGATGAACTGAAACCGGATGTGCTTCTTATGGATATCCGTATGGCGGAAATGACAGGCCTTGAGGCCGGAAGTATCATCCTTGAGAAATATAAGGATGCCA
>ONVE01000045.1 GCA_900321215.1 uncultured Eubacterium sp.
AAGCGTACCTCTGTTGATAACTTCCATGCGCAGAACCGCGGCGGAAGAGGCATTAAGGGTATGCAGACTCTTGATGAGGACTTTATCGAAGATATACTTATGACTAATACAAAGCATTATATCTTATGCTTTACAAATAAAGGCCGAGTATACAAGATGAAGGTATACCAGATACCTGAGGCCGGCAGAAATGCGAGAGGAACAAATATTGTAAATCTTCTGAATCTTGAACCAGAGGAGCATGTAACAGCTGTTATCACCCTCAAGGAATTCAGCGAGCATAAGTATCTGATCATGGTAACAAAGCACGGTGTTATCAAGAAAACTCCTGAAACAGAATATTCAAATATCCGTAAGAACGGTATTATCGCAATGACTCTTCAGGATGATGATGAGCTTATCGAGGTTAAGACTACAGATAATACAAGAGAAATATATATGGTAACAAAGTATGGTATCTGTATCAGATTCAAGGATACCGATATCAGAAGCACCGGCAGAAGCGCTATGGGTGTAAGAGGTATGAATCTTTCACCTGGTGATGAGGTAGTCGGAATGCAGCTTTCAACCCAGGGTGAAGCACTCCTTATCATTTCCGAGAAGGGTCTTGGAAAACGTACGATGCGTAAGGAATTCCCTCTTCAGAAGAGAGGCGGCAAGGGTATCAGATGCTATAAGATCACCGAAAAAACCGGTGATGTTGTGGGCGTTAAGGCTGTAAATCCTGATCATGAGGTAATGCTTATAACAAATGAAGGCATTATCATCCAGCTTAAGTGTGATGAGATATCAATGACCGGCAGAAATACCTCCGGAGTAAAGCTTATCAAGATCGATGTTGACAGCAATATCTCCGTTGCAGGTATCGCAAAGGTTAGAGAAGAGATAAGAATGACCGGTGAAAATGGTGAAGAGCCTGTTGAGTCGGTTGATGAGGCATCGGAAGAAACACCTGATGATATTAAGAAGCTTATTGATGCAGCCGAGAAGGATGCAGAGGAAGATGATAAATAATCTGGAATAAACGTAAGGAGTTAAAGAAATGGATGGTCTCAAGGAAAATCTGGAAAATCTCTCCAGTACTCACAATATAGAGGAATTCCTTATGGCAGCAGCCTACTGGCTGGCGATCATACTGGTAATACTGTTTATTTTCTATGTATCCGTTAAGCTGAATAATTTTATTCAGGACAGAAAGAGAAAGAAAACAGGAGCAGATAAAGACGACTTTATAGGATAATGATATGAGAGAGATTAAGACAGAAACAATAATTGAGGAAGTAAAAAAGCTTTGTATCAAGGCAAATCTCTATCTTGCAGATGATATGAAGCAGAGGATCGATCAGGCTGAAAAGAATGAGAAAAGCGCCCTCGGACGTCAGGTTATCGGACAGCTTGTCGAGAATATGAAGGTTGCGGATGAGAATAAGATACCAATCTGTCAGGATACCGGAATGGCTGTATTCTTTATTAAGGTCGGCCAGGAGGTTCATTTTGACGGAAATCTTACCGAAGCCATAAATGAAGGCGTAAGACAGGGATATACAGACGGTTATCTTAGAAAATCCGTTGTAAGTGATCCGCTTATCCGTGAGAATACAAAGGATAATACACCTGCGATCATCCATTATGATATAGTTCCGGGTGATAAACTGGAGATTACCATAGCTCCAAAGGGCTTCGGAAGCGAAAATATGAGCAGACAGTTCATGCTTAAGCCGGCAGACGGTATAGAAGGCGTTAAAAATGCTGTTATTACCACCGTTAAGGAAGCCGGTCCGAATGCATGTCCTCCATTTGTTGTCGGAGTTGGCATCGGAGGAGATTTCGAGTATTCAGCTATTCTTGCTAAGAAGGCTCTTACCAGAAATCTGGACAAGAGATCGGAACTTCCTCACATTAAAGAACTTGAGGACGAGCTTCTTGCAAGTATCAATTCACTTGGTATCGGACCTGCAGGTCTCGGTGGAAGCACCACTGCGCTTGCGGTAAATATAGAAACCTATCCGACACACATTGCAGGACTTCCTGTTGCAGTAAATATGTGCTGCCATGTGAACAGACACGCAAGTGCAATTATATAATAATATTATTAGGAGAAAAGAATTGGACAGACATCTTACTGTTCCGGCAGCAGAAAGTGAGCTTTCCGAGCTTAATGCCGGTGATTATGTATATATTACAGGAACAATCTATACTGCAAGAGATGCAGCTCATAAGAGAATGTATGACAGCCTTATGGCCGGAGAAGAGATTCCGATGGAGCTGAAAGATAATTTTATCTATTATCTCGGACCTACTCCTGCAAGACCGGGAGAGGTTATCGGTTCTGCGGGACCTACAACCTCGAGCAGAATGGACAAATATACACCGCTTCTTCTTGATAAAGGTCTTAAGGGAATGATCGGTAAGGGCAAGAGAAATGCCGCTGTTCACGAGGCTATCATTAAGAATAAGGCTGTATACTTTGCCGCTATCGGCGGTGCGGGAGCCCTTCTCTCAAAATGTATTAAGGAAGCAGAGGTAATAGCTTACGATGACCTTGGAACAGAAGCCATCAGAAAGCTTCGTGTCGAGAACCTTCCGGTTATTGTGATAATAGACAGTAAGGGAAATGATCTCTACGAATCAGCTGCAGACAGATATTTTGATGAGATAGCTGCTAAATAGTTATAATATTTTTAAGATTAGATATACATGGAGCCGGGCAGGACCGGTCGATAAAAGCTGTAAAGTCTTTTTTATAAAGGATTTTACAGCTTTTTTATTTTTTTAAAAAAGGTATTGACAGTGTGTATATAACTGTATATACTGTGCATATACACGGTAGAAACATGAACGCATGCATGCTTTTTACGAAGGGTTAGAGGTAGTAATATGGATTTTTTCAAATGTGAAGGATTAAATAAACATAAAGGTGATTTTATTCTGAAGGACATCAGCTTTTCTTTTCCAAAGGGAAGAGTTGTAGGACTGATAGGAATGAACGGCGTCGGAAAGACAACACTTATCAGAAGTATACTTGGAAGCTATGGGATAGATAAAGCGGCCGGTGACAGCGGAGAGATCTGGCTGGATGGAAGAAATTATAAGACTGACCAGAAGGAATACCGCCAGGGGCTGGGATTCATACTTCAGGAGAATCCATTTTCAAATAACATGAAGGTTATGGAAGTCGGCGAGGTTTACGGATATTACTATAAGGGTTTCGATATGAATAGATTTGTAAGCTTTCTTGAAGAATATGAAATCTATCCGAAGGAGCAGCTTTCACAGCTGTCGGCCGGACAGTCTCTCAGGATGCAGCTGGCATTTGCAAGAAGTCATCCGGTAAAGCTTTTCGTACTTGATGAGCCGGCAGGCAATCTTGATGTTAATTTCAGAGATTATTTTTATGACTGCATCAGGGAAATGGTCGAGACAGAGGAGAGTTCAGTTATCATTTCCAGCCATCTTGTTACAGAGCTTGAGCATATTGCAGACGATATACTCTGGCTTGGAAGAGATGAAAATGTAACAACAGTAAGATATTTTGGTGATATAGACAGCTTCAGGGATTCCTACAG
>ONVE01000067.1 GCA_900321215.1 uncultured Eubacterium sp.
AGGGTTCAAGTCCCTCTACCCACCCTCTTAATTAAATGAAGGTCCTTTTAGCCTTCCTATCATTGGACTATAGCCAAGCGGTAAGGCACAGGACTTTGACTCCTGCATTCGTTGGTTCGAATCCAACTAGTCCAGTTTAATTAAATAACTATTGTGCCTTTGACGTTTGTCATTGGCACGTTTTTATATGGGCTACTAGCTCAGGTGGTAGAGCACTTGACTTTTAATCAAGTTGTCGCGGGTTCGAGTCCCGCGTGGCTCATGAGAATATATTAACCGTCATATTCACGAGATCGTGATAATGACGGTTTTTTGATTCTTATGGATTTTTGGGCATAAAAAAACCGCCCTGGCTAAAGACGGTAAAAATAAAAAAGTGCGGATAACAGGAGTTGAACCTGCACGGGATTTCCCACCAGAACCTAAATCTGGCGCGTCTGCCAATTCCGCCATATCCGCATTTGGTGCTTTTTGCACTCACAGTTACGCATTTTATCACATCAGCTTATATAAGACAAGAATAATTCATAAGTTTTTGTTAATTTAGTTATATATTCGTTGAAATGAAGTAAAAAAGTGTGTTAAAATAGTTTTGTATGTTTAGGCAGTATTTTGACTGGATACCGGGGAAGGTAAAAATATTAAATGATCAACAGAGGTAAGACTGAAAATGGGTAAGAGATGGAGTAAAGAAGACTGGAAAAAATGTAGTGTTCTCGCGGTTTCATTATGTATTGTAGTAACGTTTTATATGCTTTTGGGAAAGCTTCCCGGAGTTCTTAAATTTCTTGGGATGATCATAGGAGCATTTGCACCTATCATTATGGGCTGTGTCATAGCATTTCTCCTGACTCCTGTAATGAATTTCCTTAAGGGCGTGTTCTCAAAGCTCTTTATAAAGATATTGGGCGAGAATAAGAAGATGACAGCGGTTAAGGTAGCTAATACGCTGGCGGTTGCATTCTCACTGATATTCCTTTTATCAATAGTTATCGGACTTCTCATAGTTCTTATTCCTGAGCTTCAGAGAAGTATCACGATGCTCTCAAATGAGATCCCGAATTATGTGGATAATGCAAAGAACTGGCTGAAGAATCTTTCATTTCTTAAGAAGTATCCTAAGATATATGATACAGTCAGCACAAATCTTGATAAGATCCAGGATAATCTTATGAAGATAATAGCAGACAAGCTTCTTCCGAATATTGATACTATCGTTGTAAAGATTTCATCAGGTATCATCGGCGGTGTAAAGTTTGTATTTAATTTCTTTGTAGGAATCATCATTGCGGCATATATCCTTTACAGCAAGGAGAGACTTGCTGCTAACGGCAAGAAGATGATCTTCAGTGTATTCAAGAAGAAGGCCGGAACAGTAGTACTTGATTCGCTTTCATTTATCAATAATGTATTCGGCGGATTTATCGACGGCAAGATCCTTGATTCGATGATAATAGGCGTTATATGCGCTATATTCTGTCTCTTTGTAGAGATGCCGTATGCGATACTTGTCAGCGTAACGATCGGTATAACAAATATCATTCCGTTCTTCGGACCGTTTATCGGAGCTATACCTTGCTCGATACTGATACTTGTTGCAGATCCGCTTAAGTGTCTGATATTTGTAATATTTATCATTATCCTCCAGCAGATCGATGGAAATATCCTCGGACCGCTTATCCTCGGAGATTCAACCGGTCTTTCAGGTCTCTGGGTAATGGTAGCAATCCTTGTAGGCGGAAACCTGTTCGGATTCATGGGCATGCTTCTCGGCGTTCCTGTGCTTGCATGTATCTACGCACTTGTAAATGTTCTTGTTGATGGAAAGCTTAAGAAGCAGGGACTTTCGGTTGCAACCGATTATTATCTGACGCTGCATGGCTTTGATGAAAATGGAGATCCTGTCAGAGTTAAGAAGCAGGTCGGACAGGGAAATGACAGAAGAAGCAGAAAGCAGAATAAGAGACATAAGAATTCCAAGGATATTCTTGAGACCAGAGAGAATATAAGAGAAAAGGTCGGCATGAATATCGAGGAAGAGATAAATAATGAGAAGGTTGCTGCTGCGGAAGGAAAGGTGCAGATCAAGGCAGATGCCGCAAATCAGTATAATGATTATCTTAAGAAGAATAATTATTATAACAAGCACAGAAGATCTGGAAATAACAGCAGAAAGTCAACGATTTCAGCCGAGAAGAGCGAGAAGACCGAAAGCAGAAAGAATGCTTTGGACAACGTAAAGGCTGTAGATGAACAGAACATAAGAAAGGTTCAGAACGTCAGACCAAACAATCATAAAACAAATATAACCAGGAATAAACCGGTTAATAAGCCTGTAAGGACTGAACAGAAGACAGAGAAAAAAGACAGCGAATAATATATGATGACAGGAGGGGTTAACATGTCAGTAAGAACAGCGTATAACAATAAGGAAATGCTTGCATGGACAGCATATTTTGCAGATGTAATGGAGACGAGTCCGGAGAAGATCAAGCTTATCAATATTTGCGGTAAGGAGAAAAATGTTGTCCCTACCATAGAAACTCACAAGAGAGTTATGATATTTGCGGATTCAACACATGAGAATCTTTTCTATGAGCTTTGGGAGAAGGGTATAGGAGAGTATGATGTCTGGTTCGCAGAAGGACTTATTCCAAATGATAATGTAAAGCATGGTAAGGTAATCGATTTTGCAAACAAGAAGCTGACGGTTCCTACGGTAATATTCATTTTAAATGAGAATACCAGAGAATCCTACAGGATCGGTATGAAGAATGAATTCTTCAGTAAGGGTACTGTAAAGTACGTTGGCAATGAGATAAGAGCTATCATCATGAGCATGCTTGGGGTTGATTCTCATGATACCATAGCTATAGTAAGCGGTGAGAGTATCGTTATCGAGTCTGCTATCATCGCAAGTGAAGGAACCATCATCGCGGTTGAGCCTGATGAGCAGGACAAGAGGACCATGGAGGAAAATGTATCCAAGTTCGGTCTTCACAATGTAGAGATAATACCTGATCTTTCAGAGGAATCGCTTGCAAAGATACCTGTTCCGAGACTTTCATTTATAGTTGCTACAAAGTATCTTGAGAAGGATATCGAGAGACTTCTTACCAAGAATCCTAAGATGCAGTTCGTTATCTATACACTTGAGCTTGATGTGCTCAGTACAATCAAGGATATCTTTGAGAGACAGAATATCAAGAATATGGAGGTTACTCAGGTAACCATCAGCAAGACTGATAAGAACAGCGTGTTCGTTTCACAGCCTTCACCATGGCTTATCACAGGAGAAATCTAATTTATATAAAAGTAGTTTTTTAGTATAGTTGAAAAATCAAAACAAATGTTGTAGAATATGAAAACTGTAAGCCGGAAGGCTTATAAGATTCAGAAATACATTAAACTGCAGAGGGCAGTCTTTGGTAAAACCCTTTACTGCGAGTAAATAAATTTGGAGGAAAGATAAAATGGCAACCCAGTATAATCACAAATTGATTGAGGCTAAATGGACTAAAAAATGGGAAGAAAAGCCGGTTAATGTTAATGATGGTGTAAAGCCTAAATATTACTGTCTTGATATGTTCCCTTATCCATCAGGAAATGGTCTTCACGTAGGACATTGGAGAGGATATGTTATATCCGATGTATGGAGCAGATATCAGCTTATGCACGGAAAGTATGTTATCCATCCTATGGGCTGGGATGCATTTGGTCTTCCTGCAGAGAATTATGCTATCAAGAATGGTATTCATCCATCTATCTCAACAGCTTCAAATATTGCAAGCATCAAGAAGCAGATCAAGCAGATCGCAGCTATCTATGACTGGGATATGGAAGTAAATACCACAGATCCTGATTACTTCAAGTGGACACAGTGGATATTTGTCCAGATGTTCAAGAATGGCCTTGCATATGAGAAGGAAATGCCTATCAACTGGTGTCCTTCATGTAAGACAGGTCTTGCAAATGAGGAAGTTAA
>ONVE01000162.1 GCA_900321215.1 uncultured Eubacterium sp.
CAGCTTCTCCTACCCCTTCAAATGACACGCATCCCGGTCCGAAGCTTTTCTTTAACTGATCAAGAAGGTCATTTTTGTCAGCATTTGCATAATCCATTTTATTTATAAATATAAATGCAGGTACATCATAATCCGAAAGAAGTCTGAAAAGAGTCTCTGTGTGAGCTGTAACTCCGTCAGCAGCACTTATCAGAAGGATGGCATAATCGATAACGCCAAGAACGCGCTCCGTCTCCGCAACAAAATCCACATGTCCGGGAGTATCAAGGAGCGTAAACTCAGTATCCTTCCATTTGAAAAGCGCCTGCTTAGAGAAGATGGTTATCCCTCTGTCCTTCTCCATCTCATCCGTATCAAGAAATGCATCCTTAGTATCTACTCTTCCAAGCTTCCTGATAGTACCGGCATTATACAGCATACTTTCTGATAAAGTTGTCTTGCCCGCATCAACATGGGCCATAATTCCTATGGATATCTTCTTCATTACAACTCCTGTACCATTTATTAATAAAACAGAGCACACATCGATTTAATATCTCTGTGTGCTCTATTTTATAGGTTATTGTCTGATATGACAACTAATTATTACTGCTTGTCCTTAAGAAGGTCTCTGATCTCTGTAAGAAGCTTCTCTTCAGCTGATGGTTCAGCAGGAGCTGGTGCTTCCTCTGCCTTCTTCTTACCCACTGACATAAGCTTATTAACAGCTTTCATCATAAGGAATATACAGAATGCCATTATCAGGAAATTAATTACAGCTGTTACAAAATGTCCCCAGTTAATGTAATTACCTGTGTTACCGATCTGGATAGTACCACCGATCTCACCGCCGCCGATACATGCAATGAGAGGATTGATGAAATCATCTGTAAATGCTGTTACGATGGAACCAAATGCAGCACCAATGATAACACCAATAGCAAGATCCATGACATTTCCCTTAAGGGCGAATTCCTTGAATTCCTTTATAAAATTTTTCATCCTTTTTCACCTCACTACTGTTTTTGGGTTAATAACATCTATCATAACATATAAAAATATGAATGATACACATTTAGGGGAAGTGCTTACTCCTCAGCCTTTGTAAGCTGTCCAACAGCATTTCCTTCGATCATATCCTCACGGATAAATGTTACGAGGTCATCTTCATTGATCTCAGCATCATCACAGATTCGTGTAGCCTGTCTGTCAACACAACGCTCGAAATAGTTACGAACAAGACGTGCGTTAGCGAAGTTCTCTGTCTTATCATCTGCAAGACCACGAAGGTAGGTCTCAGCTATGAAAGCAGCATTATCTGTAAGTACGTAATCATTTTCCTTACACATAAGCTTGAAGATCTCCATAAGCTCAGAACTTGTGTAGTCAGTATAGTAGATATACTTGTTGAAACGTGAACGAAGACCAGGGTTTGACTCGATGAACTCATGCATTCTGTCGGTATATCCGGCAACGATAACAATGAGATCGTCACGGTCATCCTCCATACGCTTCAGGAGTGTATCAACAGCCTCCTGTCCATAGTCTCCAACGTCCTTATAACTTGTAAGTGTATATGCCTCATCGATGAAGAGGATACCACCTACAGCCTTATCGATAACTGCAGTTGTCTTGATAGCAGTACCACCAGGTGAGTGGTCTACAAGGCCTGAACGGTCAACCTCGACGAACTGACCACGGCTAACTACACCGAGCTGCTTATAGATACGTGCGATAAGACGTGCAACTGTTGTTTTACCTGTACCAGGATTTCCTGTAAATACAAGGTGGAATGACATTTCAGGACATCTGTAGCCCTTCATCTCACGAAGCTTTCTGACCTTGATGATATTTACAAGGTGCATAACATCTTCCTTAACTGTTGCAAGTCCTGTAAGGCTCTTAAGCTTCTTGATAAGGTCATCAAGTGAAAGCTCAACATCATCGGAATATCCGTCATGTCTGTTAGCTCCGACCTTATTCTTACCACGCTTGGTAGAGTCCTTCTCTTCTTCAGAGATAAAGTTAGCATACTGAGATACGTCGTCGGCTCTCTTCTTAATAAGCTTGTAGCCTGAACTTGTGATAGTATCCTTGGTTACGAACTTACCTGATACTGCATCGAACTCTGAAACCTGCTTGGTCTTCTCAGGCTGTCTGTCCTTATCCTCGATAGGATTGATCTTTGGTGCCTGAGACTCCTCACGCGGTCTGAGTCTTCTCTCCTTCATAACGCCCTCAGCTATAAGAGTATTGTAAAGGAACTGCATGTATGATGAAAGTCTTTCCTTGATCTCATCACTTACCTTATCATAATTGATAAAGCCTTCACCAAGTTTTCTGAAGCAGTCAACAATGAACTTAGACTTTGAAACGCTGAGTTCTGATCTTTCACTGTTCTGCTTATCAATATTTATAAAGAAAATGAGTGATCTTGGCTGCATACTAAGGAAATCAGGATCGTTGCACTTGTTATCAACGAACTCTACGAATTTTTCCTCAGAAATAACCATCCTAAGATTGACTCTGATATATTCTACCTGATCTGCAATGACCTCTGCTTCCGGATCATATAAATACCCCAAAAACATAAGCATATCGTATCTGAGAAGATCCTTTAAAGGCATCTTAGAACCTTCAGGATAAACCTCAGGGTTAGAGCTGATATCATCAGCATACAATATGCATTCTGAAATGATACTTTTAAGATTTTTTATTTCCATTATTTACACCCTGATTCTGCCGTATAAGCTTTACGGGACTTAACCCGTAAAGCCTACGACATTTTTTTAAAATACCAAAGAAAACCGGAAAACCGGAATTTCTAATACTGATTAATAGTTTACGATCTTTCCGAAATCCGCCTTAAGTGAGGCACCGCCAACAAGACCACCATCGATATCAGGCTGAGCAAAAAGCTCTGCTGCATTGCCGGCATTAACTGATCCGCCGTACTGAATACGAACTGCAGCAGCTGTAGCATCATCATAGATCTCAGCTATGCACTCACGGATACCCTTACATACTTCTTCTGCCTGCTCAGTTGTTGCTGTCTTGCCTGTTCCGATAGCCCAGATAGGCTCATAAGCGATAACGAGCTTCTTAACATCATCTGCTGCAACGTCCTTAAGATCTGACTTAATCTGAAGTCTGATCCAGTCCATTGTAACACCCATTTCTCTCTGCTCAAGTGATTCACCACAGCAAAGGATAGGTGTAAGACCTGCCTCGATAGCCTTCTTTACCTTCTTGTTAAGAAGACAGTCGTCCTCCTTGAAGTAGTCACGTCTTTCAGAATGTCCGATGATAACGTACTCAACACCAGCGTCCTTAAGCATTTCTGCTGAGATCTCGCCTGTGTAAGCACCCTTCTCTTCGAAATACATGTTCTCGGCACCAACCTTAACATTTGTTCCCTTAACTGCCTCAACAACAGGAACAATGTCAATAGCAGGTACACAATAAACAACATCTACTGCATCATTAACTACAAGATCCTTTAACTCAGCAACAAGCTTAACAGCCTGTGAAGGAGTCATGTTCATCTTCCAGTTACCTGCGATAATCTTACGTCTAGCCATTGTTTTTATCTCCTAGAAATTAATATAAATATTCTCAAATTGCGTATTTTAACCGTATCATATCACTCAAAAATCGCTTAGCCGCGCAAAATACAAGGAACAGCATGCGAATGAGTACCTGAACGTACGTCGAGTATGCTGTGACGACGTAGTTTGCGATGAATAAGTGATTTTTACTTATCGTTAGCTGCTGCTACACCAGGAAGCTCCTTACCTTCAAGGAACTCAAGTGAAGCACCACCACCTGTAGAGATATGGCTCATCTTGTCGCCAAATCCAAGCTGGTTGCAGGCTGCTGCTGAATCACCACCACCGATGATTGTTGTAGCATCTGTCTCTGCAAGTGCCTGTGCTACTGCGATAGTACCGGCTGCAAGTGTAGGGTTCTCAAATACACCCATAGGTCCGTTCCAAACAACAGTCTTAGCTGTCTTTGCAGCTTCTGCGAAGAGTGCTCTTGTCTTCTCGCCGATATCAAGACCTTCCTTGTTTGCTGGAATTGAATCAGAAGCAACTGTCTCAACTTCG
>ONVE01000079.1 GCA_900321215.1 uncultured Eubacterium sp.
CGACAGCCGGGACGTGCACATTCCGTCAGTGCGATAGAGAAATATCGACAGCCGGGATGTGTATATCCCGGCAGGGGAGTATATGTGCCTGCTGGATGGAGAAAAATATGGATAAGTATAGTATTACAGGAATGAGCTGTGCGGCGTGCGCGGCGAGAGTTGAAAAGGCTGTTTCAAAGGTTGAAGGAGTAAGTTCTTGCTCGGTCAGCCTTCTTACTAATTCTATGGGAGTTTCCGGAAATGCATCTCCGGAAAGTATTATAAGGGCGGTAGAAAATGCAGGCTACGGTGCAGGACTTTTTGAAGAGGCTGTAGGTGCAGAGAGTTCGTCGGCTGTAAAGAGGGCGAATGACTATTCTGCGGAAGAAGAGGCACTTAAGGACAAAAAGACTCCGCTTCTAAGAAAAAGACTTTTTACATCACTGGGCTTTCTGATACTTCTGATGTACATTTCTATGGGGCATATGATGCTTTCATTGCCGCTTCCTTTCGGACTTGAGGAGAATCATCTTGCGGCAGCACTTACAGAGATGATACTTGCTGCGATAGTCATGATCATCAATCAGGAATTCTTTATATCCGGATTTAAGAGTTTGATACACGGTTCGCCGAATATGGATGCGCTTGTTTCACTTGGTTCGGGCGCGGCATTTATCTACAGTACGATCATCATTTTCAGGATGACGTCAGCATCCATGAATGGAGATGCAGCTAAAGTAAGCGAATATATGCATGACTTATATTTTGAGTCTGCGGCAATGATACTTACGCTTATCACAGTTGGAAAAATGCTTGAGGCGCATTCAAAGGGTAAGACTACAAATGCGCTTAAAAGCCTGATGAAGCTTGCACCGAGTACAGCTGTTATTTTGAAAAACGGTAAAGAGGAGAGCGTACCGGTTGACAGTGTTAAGGTAGGAGATATCTTCATAGTAAGGTCCGGTGACAGCATTCCAGTTGACGGCATCATTACAGAGGGAAGCTGTGCAGTAAATGAAGCGGCTATTACAGGAGAGAGCATACCTGTGGATAAGACTGCGGGAGATGAAGTCACAGCTGCAACGATATGTAATGCGGGCTATATCAAATGCAGGGCAGAGCGTGTCGGAAGAGATACAACTCTTTCGAAGATCATAGAAATGGTAAGCGATGCGGCGGCAACTAAGGCTCCAATCGCAAAGGTTGCTGATAAGGTTTCGGGGATATTTGTTCCAGCGGTAATACTCATCGCAGTGATAACCTTTGCGGTATGGATGATCTCGGGAGCTGACTCGGAATTTGCTGTTGCGAGAGCAATTTCGGTGCTTGTTATATCGTGTCCGTGCGCACTGGGACTTGCTACTCCGGTTGCAATAATGGTCGGAAGCGGTATCGGAGCAAGAAACGGAATACTCTTTAAGACTGCGGCTTCTCTTGAGGAGACCGGAAGGATAAGGGTGGCTGCACTTGATAAGACAGGTACTATAACAGCAGGACTTCCTTCTGTTACAGATATTTATCCAATGCAGGGTATAGACGAGGAAGAGCTTCTTGGGCTGGCATATTCTCTTGAAAAAATGAGTGAGCATCCTCTTGCAATAGCTGTGAAAAATGCTGCAGAGGAAAGAGGAATAAAAGAAAGATCAGTAGAAGATTTTAAGGTATTTCCGGGTAACGGACTTGCAGGAATAGTTGATAAAAGAGAAGTATATGGTGGAAGCGTCAAGTTTATAGATGAAAGACTTACTCTTTCTGATGAAGTAAAGAATACTGCCGACAGCTTTGCTGAAAAAGGAAAAACGCCGGTAGTATTCACTGTAGATGGTAAGCCGGCAGGAATCATCGCTATAGCGGATATCATTAAGCCGGAGAGCCGCGCTGCCGTGGAAGAGCTTCACAGCATGGATGTTAAGGTGATCATGCTGACGGGCGATAATGAGAAGACTGCAAAGGCTGTTGCGGCTGAAGCAGGTGTGGATGAGATCATCGCAAATGTACGTCCGGAGGGTAAGGAAAAGGCTGTAAAGGAATTAAAGGAAAAGTATGGCAAGGTACTTATGGTAGGTGACGGTATAAATGATGCTCCTGCTCTTACCGGTGCGGATATCGGATTTGCGATCGGGGCGGGAACAGATGTTGCGATAGATGCAGCAGATGTAGTCCTTATGAAGAGCCGTCTGTCAGATGTTCCGAGAGCCATAAAACTCAGCAGGGCAACGCTGAAAAACGTACATCAGAATCTTTTCTGGGCATTTTTTTATAATATTATTGGAATTCCTCTTGCAGCAGGAGTATACTATCCTATCTGGGGACTGAAACTCAGTCCTATGTTCGGAGCCCTGGCCATGAGCCTTTCAAGCTTCTGTGTTGTCACAAATGCATTAAGACTTAATATGATAAAGTTTTCAGATGATAATACAGTAACCGTCAGGATCAAGGGAATGATGTGCGAACACTGCGAGAAAAGAGTAAGTGATGCACTGAACCTTCTTCCATTTGCAGCTGTAACTGAGATAAGTCATAAGGAAGGAAAGGCAAAGCTCAGCCTTAACATAGATGCAGCGCTCGACGAGGCTGCGATAAGAGAAGCAGTACAGGCTGCCGGATATAAATATAAGGGTATTAAATAAGAAATCTGGGTAGAATAATGTATAAAAAAAGATTTACGGGCATACTGGTCAGAAATCTGATCCTTATGGCTATCCCGCAGATAATCATTTTGGTAGCGCTGATATTTACCGTGATGAATACAAGAAATCACAAAAATGTCAGTACATATGAAATGGATGACCTTACACAGCAGGAGGCCTTCTATATTGGAGATATGAGAAATGTCATCTTTACGCCGGAGAAGCTTAGCTATGCGGGCTTTGATAGTGTGGCGGATGATGAGAAGATGGGAAGCTACTATTTTGCTTATAAGGACGGGAAGGTATATTTCTTCATACTGAATAATGAATCAGCAAAGAAAGCTGACAGAGGTGAATACAGTAAAATGAAGTTCCGTATAGTCAGGGACAAACCAACTACGGAGCATATAATGAATGAGTATATTGAAAGCCTCGGGCTACAGGGTGCATCCATGGATGGAACCGGAAGTATCTATATAATGGATCAGCTGAAATATCCTGAGATGTGGATAATTGCTCTGAAGATAATGCATTATCTTCTTGCAACCGCACTTCTGGCACTTTTACTGTATTTACTGATAGCCTGCAGACTGCCGTCCATAACACGTCAGGCAAGAAGCCTTAAAAAATACGGTAAGGTAAAGGCGGTAATCACCAGCCTTGACAGGGAACTCAGGAAGAAGCTCCTTTACAAAAATGGAAATATATATGTAACCGAATCATATCTTATCGTTGAATATATCAGTAAGGTTGATGTGGTACTCTTGGACGATGTAAGATACATTTCAAAGAATATCATCGAGGGTAAGAAGAAAAGAAGATTTCAGCTTACGCTTTCAAATGTTGAGAAAATGTATTTTGAGATGTTCATAGATGATGAGCAGACCATAGATGACGTTATATATTATATACGTGGTGAGGAATAAAAAAACAAATACTAAAAAAGGTATCGTGCCTATTGATTGGTACGATACCTTTTTTAAGTTATGTGATAAAGTCTTTTATTTTAAATCTGCTGTTTTATCGTAGAGAAAAAGGAACTGCTGCACAAGCTCCGCATCTGACGGACAAGGTATATATTCCTTTCCGATCTTCTGACGTGTCTCGTCGCCCTTTCCTGTTATAAGCAGTACTGAAGAACCGGCGGCTCCGCTTCTTATCTCCATTATCGCCTTCTCGATGGCTTCGCCTCTGTCTTCAAAGATTTCATAAGGACAACCCTCGGCTGTAACGTAGCCTGCAATCTCTTTGGAGATCAGCTCTGCAGGCTCATCACCCGGATCCTCAGGAACAAGGTATACGATATCGGAGTACTTTCCTGAAAGCGTTCCAAGCTGGCTTCTTCTCAGTAAGGCCTTCTTGCCCGGACATCCGAATATTGTGACTATACGTCTTCCCGGATACTCGGCAAGTACCGATTCGAAAAGCTTTTCAAAGGAAAGCTTATTGTGAGCGTAATCGACTATCGCAATGACCTTCTTATCATTTGATGAGAAAAGCTCCATCCTTCCCTTTGATCTTGCTACACGAAGAGCGTCATAAATGATGTCTTCCGGAATATCATAACAAAGAGCAGCAGCGATGGCAGCAAGGGCATTTTCAACATTGAAGAGTCCGGGCATGGTAAGAACGAACTCTCTGTCGAAACGGTCACATTTTACATTAAAATGTATCTCGTCATCAATCTTTCTAATGTTGTAGCCGTAGATATCACTTCCCGGCTTTGTACCGAAGGTAATGACCTTTTCAGATGCGGCAGATGCATCCTTTATCCTTTCAAAATGATCGGAATCGGTACAGATAAGAGCGGTCTTTGTCTGTGCAAAGATCCTGAGCTTTGAAGCAAAATAGTCTTCGAAATCAGGATGCTCTATCGGACTGATGTGATCCTCGGATATGTTCATAAAGATACCGATATCGAAATTCACCAGATCAACACGGTTATATTTCAGCGCCTGGGAAGAAACCTCCATGGTGAAGAAATCTATACCGCTGTCGGCTGCATTTTTAAAGTGTCTGAAGAGCTCTATTGATTCGGGCGTTGTTATATGAGATTCATATCTTTTCAGTCCATCATACATATCGATGGAAGAGCTGATGGCTGTTTCCGGACCTTTGACGGATTTTTCGTAAAGGTCGAGGATGGTCTTTATGTAATATGCGGTCGTTGACTTTCCTTTGGTACCGGTTATGCCGGTAAGACGCATCTTCTTAAAGGCACTGTCGAAGAAAAGGTCCGCAAGAAATGGCATTGAACGTCTTATGTCATTTACCTGGATATAAGGGATATCCACATCAGGATAGAGCTTTTCGCTGACATAAATGACTGCGCCTCCTGCAGCGGCATCTTTAAGATACTGCTCCTTAAAGGCTGCACCCTTACAAACGAAGAGGGTGCCGGCAGCGGCTTCATTTGAATCATAAGTAAGCCCCTTTATATCGGTTTCTTCGCCGCAGTTATATGATACAAGAAGACCGTTTGTCTTCAGGATATTTATATAATCTATGGATCTATGCATCAAAGCTTACTCCGTTTCTCTTATTTGTAATACTGCTTATACTTTCCGTAATGACTGATATGCTGCTTAAGCATTCTGAGTGTTCTGTGAGGCTTAAGGTCGCCCTTCATGAATACAGGGTTAACGAATTTGCCCTTTCTGAGAAGCATCTTAAGCTTCTTTTTATTCTCAGGATCCTTAACATACTTCTTTGCGACCGGCTTTGGAACAACGAGCCATAAATGCTCCTTCTTGGCGGTGGCAAACGGAAGATCACGGTTTCTGATATATTCCTCAACAAAATATCTTGCTACGTTGAAGCCTGAGCCGGTAACGTAGAAATTCGATCTTCCCTGACGTGTATTGATCTCGAAGAATTTATATTTCTTATCTCTTGAATCGTATTTGATATCAAAGTTGGAGTAGCCGATGTAATGAAGATCCTCAAGGAGGTTCTTTACCTTCTTCATGAGACCGTCTTCAGGCTCAGTGATGATAACAGCGTGATTGCCCTTACCATGAGGAGTATGCTCCTCAAGAAGAACATGTCCGAGGCACATCATCTTTACCTTGCCGTTATGGTCTGAGTAGGATGTAAGAACACGCATATATTCATCATTTCCAGGGATCATGTCCTGGATGATGAGAGAGTCCTCGTAGCCGGCTCCGTAAATGTCATTTATAACGCTTTCAAGTCTTTCTCTTGATTCGATAGTATATACCTTCTCCTGGGTGTCGAAAGGATGCTCCCAGTAGTTGATGCCGTTTGAAGGCTTAAG
>ONVE01000166.1 GCA_900321215.1 uncultured Eubacterium sp.
ATGATCTCCTGTGGCATCTCAAGACCGTCCTGAGCCCATCCGCCGCCTTTGATAGCGAATCCAGGGAACTCAACTGCGCCCTTAGCTATTGTATAGCTTGGTGCAACCTCGCCGACCTTAACTGATGTTACTTCCCAAGCACCATCTGATTCACACTGCATTCTAGCGCCCCATGTTGTCTTGTCTTCGCCAAGAACTGCTGCGAGCTGCTCGTATGTGATCTGTGCTGTATTTCCTGAATTGTTCATGTATGCATACTGCTGTCCTGAACCGTCTGCGTCACCAACGCCTACTCTCATCCAGCCTGCTGCTGCATCTGGCATAACGAGCCAGATCTTACCTGTCTCTGACTTGTAAGCAATCTCAACTGCTGTACCAGGAACAAGTGCATCTAAAATGTTCTGTGGAATCTCAAGACCATCCTGAGCCCAAGCTCCACCCTTGATAGCGAATCCTTCAAAATCAACTGTCTTGATAAGTCCGCTGAGGTTTGATCTGTCGATACCGCCGCCGAAGCCCTTAGGACTTCCGAACTCTGCTGCTGAATCAGCTGCAAGTGTAGCACCTGATGCATCAAGAAGAGCAATATTATCAATGTAAAGGTTCTGAGCTGCGCCTGCATTATCTGTTTCCTTGGAAATTACAATGTAATTGCTCTTTCCGGCTACAAATCCTGCTCCGCTTACATCAAATGTAACTGTCTTAGGATTAGCTGTATCAAGATATACTGACCAAGCCTTACCCTTAACCTCTGAGTTGTCATCACCGGTATATGAATAGATAAAACCGCTTGATGAATAGAACTGTCCGTCCGCACTTTCTGTACCGATATCCATCTGGATAGATGCGAGGTTTGCTACGTTGTCACCAAGAAGAGCATCTACGTTGATTGCAACAAACATATTCTTGCCATCAACATTCTCAGCCTTAAGTGCCTTTGATCCTGCAAAATCCGCAACTGAAAGATTGGATTTGTCTGCGCCGGTCTTGATAGCTGTAAATGCGAAGTTACCATCTTCGAAATCAATACTTGCATCTGCCTTAGCCGGTGCCGGTGCCTCTGTTGTTCCTGCTTCTGTTGTAGGTGCTGCAGTTGTCGCATCTGAAGTTGCGCTCTCAGTAGCCTTAGCCTGAGTTGTTGCATCATCCTTATCATCATTGCCACATGCTGCAAGTGATAAAGCCATTGCTGATGCGAGAATCACAGCTGCCCCTCTTTTAATCTTTTTCACTTAAAAACCTCCTTTAACACATTTAAGTTTAATTTAAGTTTAGCTTAATTTTAACTAAATCACTTCATATTGTCAATGATAACTTAGCAAAATTTCACATAAACCGCTTAATTTTTTTAGTTTTTTTGAAGAAATTGCAATAAAACTGATAGCTTTCGTAAAAATACCGATCTCTGACAGCTTATTTTTTCATTTCTGCCAAAGATCGGTACTTAATAATTTAATTAACCAACGATACCGCTTCGCTCAACACCCTCTATGAACTGCTTCTGGAGCACTACATAGATGATAACTATCGGAAGCATGATCAGAACGATTCCGGCATCAAGATAAAGCTCAAGGATCTTAGGATCATAAACCTTATAGATGTTGCCGATCGTATTCTGAAGACCTGCTATACGTTTACTCAGCACTATCGTATCACTGATATTGAAGAGCTTTGCATAGAAGGTATCATTGTACTGCCATACAAGTGAGAATATCGCAACAGTTATAGCTGCAGGAGTTGCATTTCTCAGCATGATACGGAAATATGTATACCATACGCCTGCACCGTCAACAAATGCAGCCTCTTCTATCTCCTTCGGAAGTCCTCTGAAGAACTGGTTGAAGATGTAAATGTAAAGACCGGATCTGAGTCCGCAGGCAAACAGCGTAAGTATATACATAGGATACGGTGTAGAAAGAAGATTTACACTGCTTCCTGTGATAAGCTTAACTATTCCGAAAACATCAAAGTTTGCAAATGTCATATACATCGGAAGCATGATCGTATGTGTAGGGATAACGATCATGATAACAACGAATACGAACATAAGCTTCTTTAACGGGAAGTCAAATCTTGCAAATCCGTATCCAACCATGGAACACATAAGAACCTGTATAACCATAAGGCTTACGGAATAAAGAACTGTTTTCAGCATTGTTGAGCTGTAGTTCAGTGTATCATATGCAATCTTGTATCTGTCCAGTGTCGGGTTCTGAGGTATCATATATACCATTGTATTGTAGTGATCGGCATCCGAGAAGAAAGATCTCGAGATGATACCGAGTACAGGTCCAAGGATAACATATGAAATACCGATAAGTACTATCCATCTGAAAAGGCCGAGGATAAAGCCCTTGATGCCTTCAGTAAGCTTGCTCTTGGTATTTACGTCCATCTTTTTAAATCTTTTACCCAAAAAGCTTCTTCCATCGACTTCAACAAGATCTTCATCATTTTTGATCTTATCACTCATGACTTTTCCTCCCTTCCTAATTATAGTAGAACGTTCGTTTTTGTATGAACCGGACGACTAAGAACAGTATCAGACACGTCACAACCGTAGAAACTATACTGAAGGTTGAACTGAGTCCGTAGTTGTTCAGTTTAAATGCAGTTGTGTATGCAAGGTCTACAACCTCTGAATTTGTGAAGCTGTCGATAACCGTATAAACAACTACTGTTATGATATGAGGCATAACCATCGGGAATGTAACCTTCCAGAATGTCTCATAAGTTGTTGCACCTTCGATCTTGGCAACCTCATACATAGATCCAGGAATTGACTGGAGCGCTGCGATGAAGATGATGATCTGTACACCGGATGCATTAATGATATCACTGATTCTTGATACAGCGCCCATGACATAATCCAGAAGGCTCATAGGGAGACCAAGTGATGAGAACATCTGAATATAATATTCGATGCTCATTCCATTTCCGCCTACTGCGTCAAGAACTTCGCTGCTGCCTGATGAGATACCGCCAAGCATAAGATTTCTGGCAATACTCATGGCTGATGTAATGGCCTCCGAATTAAGGATGACCGGAAGGAAGAATATAGCTCTTATAAGAGTTCTTCCCTTGAACTTCTTATTCAGCAGCATTGCTATAAGCAAGCTGAAGAATGTGATGAGCGGAACATCGATAAGCATGTTGAATACTGAGGTTGTAAGGACCTGTTTAAATGTTCCGTGTCCTCTGAACGCATATACAAAGTTATCAAAGCCCACGCCCTTCAGCGAGTATCCTCCACCGGGTCTGACTGTCAGTTCTGAAAGTGAGAACTGAACAGTCATTATAAGTCCTCTCAGATAAAATGCGAGGAAACCTATAAGCCATGGAAGTATAAACATAAAGCCTTTGATCGAACGGCGGCGCGTAAGAGTCATTTTCTTTTTCTTCGCTTTTTTCATGCTCATCCTCCGATCTTATAGCTCTGCGGATCGATCGTAATGCCATCCACTGTTTCAGAAGTCTTATTGTGGTTAACATATATTATCTTTCCGTTACTGTAGGTTACTTTTACTACTCCGTTATTGATGATCTCATGGTTAACGATCGTCGCACCACTCACCTGTGAAAGTGCTTCATTTGTACCATTGTAGATATCAAGTGCGTATTCCTTCCAACTGTCATAGGTTGTGGAATACATTCTGTTTATACCGGTAAGCTTCATCTCTCCTGATTCCTCTTTCGAGAATACAAAATGAGGAGAAGCGCCGTATTCAATAAGATTAAGGATTATTGCATCCTTATCTGTTGTATTTGACAGGTTGATAACATATCCTGAATAGTCAATGCATCCGTGAATGATCATCTCATAGAAAGGAACTGTATGATCGATAACATAGTAATCATTATCTGAAAGAGGTGCATTGATTATATCGTCAGCATACTTAAAGCTGTAATCATTTCCGTCATTTACCATTATGTTCTTTCCGCTCTTCTTCATAAGACCGATCTGAGCAAGAACTATATCAAGAGCCTGTTCACGGTTGATGACATTTGTTCTTCTCTTGTCTGAATGAAGCTCATTTCCAAGGTCTCTCAGGGAAATGCCGGAAACATCGATATCTTCAAACTTATCGATAAAGTTTTCTGTATATCTGATGAGGAACTTTGGTGAAACCAGATAATACAGATTCTCTGTATAGCCAAGACCTGAGGTCTGTCTTAAGCTTGTAGGATTTACAAGTCCAAACTCTGCTATATATCCTGTTCCGTAATATCTTGAGGTTTCATTTGCAGCTGAATATCTGCTGCTTACCTCGGAAACCTTCTGGAAGGCACAGTCCACATAAAGGCTTCCGCCTACTGACTCTACCGTATCATTAAGGTTCTCAAGGTCTTTCTTGCCGCCAAG
>ONVE01000074.1 GCA_900321215.1 uncultured Eubacterium sp.
ATATTGTTTTAGCAAATTGCTCGCACGTCGGCAAAGCGCTGTCTGCCAATTTGCCGTTCATTTCTCATATAAACATTAATTTATCTAGGCAGCTTCTCAGGTTCAGGATAATCAACACCCTGTGTATCGATCACGATGCTCTTGATCTTCTGCTCTTCGATAGGCTTGTCGCCCCATCCGGTTCTTGTCATAGCGATCTTATCAACGATATCCATTCCCTCGGTAACCTTTCCGAAGGCTGCATAAGCACCGTCAAGGTGTGGAGCATCTCTATGCATGATGAAGAACTGTGAGCCTGCTGAGTCAGGCATCATAGAACGTGCCATTGAAAGTACACCTGCTGTATGCTTCAGATTGTTAGGAAAACCATTCTGAGCAAACTCTCCCTTGATAGAATATCCAGGTCCGCCTGTACCTCTTCCGTCCGGGTCTCCGCCCTGGATCATGAAGCCGCTTATAACTCTGTGGAAGATGAGACCATCATAGAATCCCTTCTTCGAAAGTGAAATGAAATTGTTTACTGTGTTAGGAGCTATCTCAGGATAAAGTTCGAACTTTATCACATCCCCATTTTCCATTGTTAATGTTCCTACTGGATTTGCCAAAATACTATCATCCTTTCTTGAAATTATTTGTAAAAGATGTTAATATAATAGCATTAATGTAGAATTACTTCAAGTATGTCCATTTTTAAATAGGCATATTTGTTTTATTTGCGTTGAATTTTGGGCTTTTTTAGTGCGCCCTGGTACAGGTTTTTTGAGGCATTGCGGCAGGCTGGCCGTGACTCCGGAGAAAAACATTTTTACCGAAAAAAGATTGGAGCATAGGTAACCTGTCATGAAGATCAGGAGATTTACGGTCAAGGTAATTAAATGGGCTATCTGCATAGTCGTATCGCTCATGCTGTTTACCATCGTTAAGGATTACCTCAAGGGTATCTA
Organism: uncultured Eubacterium sp.; assembly: GCA_900321215.1. Taxonomy (GTDB): domain Bacteria; phylum Bacillota; class Clostridia; order Lachnospirales; family Lachnospiraceae; genus Eubacterium_Q. The sequence continues at coordinate 945 of ONVE01000074.1, forward strand.
CGATGATTATCAGCTGGAGTACACAAGTACGGCGACTACCAAGGGCAAGGACGTTGTTGTTGAGATCCCTTCGGGAGCTACAGAAAGCCAGATTGCGGAGATCCTTAAGAAGAATGGCCTTATCAAATATAAGACTGCATTTACAAGGAGACTTTCGAATTCTGAATATAGCGGAAAGCTTCACAGCGGAACGTATACATTTAATACAGGAATGAACACTCTTCAGATGATGGAGTTGATGGCAGAGGAGAAGCCGATAGAGGGACCGATCGACAAGCTGGTCGTTCCGGAGGGCTTCACGATCGACCAGATCGCTGCAAGGTGCGAGGAGCAGAATATCTGCACCAAGAGTGAGTTCATTAAAGCACTTAAGTCAGTTACGACAAATGAATTCCCTTATCTCGCAGATGTGCCGGATACAGGGGTAAGATACAGATTAGAGGGATTTTTATTCCCTGCAACGTATGACATTTATAAGGATACAACTGCAGAGAGCCTTGTTGACGAGATGATCAGAACCTTCAAGTATCATTATACTGACAGCATGAAGGAGAAGACAGAAGAGCTTGGCCTTACAGTTTATCAGGTTATCATCATGGCATCCATGGTTGAGAGAGAGTGCAAGATAGGAAGCGAGCGAAGGATCGTTGCGGGCGTATTTAATAACCGTCTCGCTGACGGAATGCTCCTTCAGGTCGATCCTACAGTGCTTTATCCTCTGACAGAGGGTATGTACAACAAGGACGTGGTAACCTATGATGACCTTGAACTGGATTCTCCTTACAATACATACAAGTATGAGGGACTTCCGGTAGGACCTATATGTAATCCGGGTGATGAATGTATCAGAGCGGTACTTTATCCGGAAGAGCATAATTATTATTACTATCATATCATCAATGAAGAAGAAGGACGCCATGTGTTCACGGAAACATTTGAGGAACACCAGGAGTCAATGGGTGATTAGTCGCATTCCGTGTGCGTTAGCTGCCTTTAGCGGGGCGGTGGACAGGAGTGCTTCAAATATATTTTTAGCAGGAGGAGATCAGGAAGTATGAGAAGCTTTAGTTTTACAGCAAAGAATATCGGCGACGAGCGTTACCTCACCTATGTGATCGGTGATGGAACAGAGCTTGATGAAGATGTCCTTGATTTTATGGAAGAGGAGAGTCTTGAAGAACTCGTTAAAGTTATATATGAGGAGGACGAGGAATTTGATTATCTTACCTTCGATGTAAGCGGCAAGATGCCACTTTCCGACTTTGTTAGGGGGAGCATGAGTAAGGCGAAGGTGTTTACGATCATCAGAAACATTTCTCTTGGTCTTATGACACTGAAGGAGGAAGCAATCCGCTTATCTTACATCCTGCTTAATAAAAAATTTGTATATATCGATCCGGATACATTCAACGTTCAGTTCCTGTGTCTTCCAGTTGAAAGTGACGGATCCCTCAGCATTGAGTTTAAAGGCTTTGTAAGACAGCTCATTGCAAATATGAAATTTAACGTAAATGAGGATCTGGCGTATATCGGTCAGCTGCTCACATACATAAACAGCGATGCATTTAATCTTCGCGGACTTATCAGTCTGACTGAAGCACTTATGGCTGATTCAGGTATCGGATTCGATGCGCAGGATGCTATATCAACAGACGATGGTTCTGAGATCGTAAATGGAGCTGCCGATGGTGACGGCGGCGTTGGCGGTTACATGGACGGACTTGGCGAGATGGACGAGGACCTTCCGGAGATCGGCGATGACGAAGATTATGATGAAGAGGAAGACAGGGTTGAGCCTGTAGACCTTGACAGCCTTATGGAATCTGTTTCTGAAGGCGGAAATGAAGAAGATGAGGAGTCCGAAGAAGGCGGAAATGAAGAGGATGAGGAATCCGAAGAAGGCGGACAGACTCAGAGCCTTACAGAGGAAGAAATCAAGGAGCGTATCGAGGAGATCGTAAATAAGAAGAAGCCTGAGAAGACTGTAGGACTTACAGAGTATCTTAAGAATGAAGAGCTCGATGAGGTAGTTCCTAACAGACCTCATGTTCAGACCAAGAACATCAAAGTTAACAGAGCTGCTCTTGTTCAGGGCGCTGCTGATGAGGGCGATGGAATCGAGGTTTCAGAGGGGTCAAGGAAGAGAGATTCCAAGGATGAGGTTATCGAGAATATCGATGATGCTGCAGGCGATAAGAAGCCAAACTCAGCTCAGGGAACTCTTTCAAAAACACAGGCAGGCGGTTCGATCCTCGGAGTTACAGGAACTCTTAACATCAATCCATACATTATCCGTGTAAATACAGAGGAGAGAGTAGTTATCAGCAAGTCTGTTTTCAAGATCGGTAAGGCAAACAGAGGTGTTGATTACACTGTTACCGGAAATGGTGCTATAAGCAGACAGCACGCAATAATCACACGTAAGGAAGATGGTTTCTATATCAAGGACAACAAGTCTACGAACCATACCTACGTTAACAATGAACAATTAGAGGAGGGCCAGGAGGTTCTTCTTAAGAATAATAGTAAGATCAAGCTTGGAGATGAGGAATTCCTCTTCAAGTTAGGATAACTATGACTTAAAATTTATGAGAACCCGAACAGGGTTCTCATAAATTGGTTTTAAAAAGCAGTAAAAAAACGACAGAATATCATTACTATCATGGGAGGAAGGTACATTTATGGGGAAGTTTACTGAAGCTCACGAAAACGGAAACGTTATAATAAAATATGATCTTGATCTTGTGGATGAGATGGATACAACAGCAGCTGATAAGCTTGGAAGAGAGAAGATTCCGGGAGTTGCACCTATCAAGGTTACCGAGCAGAATGGAAAGAAAAGTATCTCGGCTATAGCTGATGATTATCCGAATCTGGTAGCATTTTCCAAGAAAGAGCACAATAAGGCAGATATTTTAAGACTTATGGATGGACTTATAAAGTCCTTCAGTATAGGTCCTAAGGGGATACAGATCAGCTATATTCAGAAGGAGGCTGACAAGATATTTGTCAACCCAGAGACTCTTGAGGTTATCTGTATTGCTATCCCTGTCAAAGGACAGGTTATAGCGGTAAAGGAGATAGCTGAATTCTTCAGAAATGTACTTGCAATGCAGAAGTTCAGTCTTGATGACAAGGATAATTATGTTGCAAGGATCTTCAATGAGATAAATGGATACGATTTTTCGCTGAATAATTTCGGCAGTTTTATAAAGGACATGATGAACCAGGCCGGCGTAAGAGAGTTTACACCGGGAGCACCGGCAGTTTCAGCTCCAAATCCGGGCAGGGTAAATCGTATGGAGATCATGCGTAACAGAGCGCAGAATCAGACAATGCAGTTCAATCAGGGCTACCCAATGCCGCAGGGACAGCCATTTGGCCAGCCGGGACCGCAGGGACAGCCATTACCAAACGGACAGCCGATACCACAGGGACAGTTTGGCCAGCCGGGACCACAGGGTCAGCCATTTGGCCAGCCGGGACCGCAGGGTCAGCCATTTGGCCAGCCGGGACCGCAGGGTCAGCCAGTACCAAACGGACAGCCGATACCACAGGGAC
>ONVE01000097.1 GCA_900321215.1 uncultured Eubacterium sp.
AGCACGTCTGGCTGCCTTGAGACCGTACTTCTTTCTCTCCTTCATACGAGGATCTCTTGTAAGGTATCCTGCTGACTTAAGTGCTGGTCTGTAATCAGCTGAAACTGTAAGAAGAGCTCTTGCGATACCATGTCTGATAGCACCTGCCTGGCCTGTGAAACCACCGCCGTAAACATTTACAAGTACATCGTACTTACCCTCTGTAGCTGTAGCTACAAGTGGCTGCTTAACGATAACCTTAAGTGTCTCTAATCCAAAATAATCATCAAGTGATTTCTTATTTACTGTAATCTTTCCTGAGCCAGGTACAAGGTAAACACGTGCAACACTGCTCTTTCTTCTTCCTGTACCGTAGAATTTAGCTGCCTTTGCCATAATGTCTTCCTCCTTTATTAATACTTAATCTCAAGTGCTTCAGGCTTCTGTGCCTGCTGCTTGTGATCAGGACCTGCATAAACAAAAAGCTTATCCATCATGCTTCTTCCAAGAGGTCCCTTAGGAAGCATTCCCTTAACTGCATGCTTAATTACTTCAGTACTGTCCTTAGCAAGCTGATCCTTAAGTGTGATTGACTTAAGTCCGCCTACGTGATCTGAATGTCTGTAGTAAATCTTGTCATTAAGCTTATTACCTGTAACCTTGATCTTATCAGCATTAACAACGATTACATAATCGCCTGTATCAATGCTTGGTGTATAGGTAGGCTTATTCTTTCCTCTAAGTATCTTAGCTATCTCTGATGTAAGACGTCCTAATGTATGACCGGTGGCATCTACAACATACCACTTTCTCTCAATGGTTGATGGGCTTGCAACAAAGCTCTTCATATCGAAAGTTCCTCCTTAAAAAATCTATGTAATTTCCTATTCGGCAAGACCAGACCCTCTATTCCGGGGCATGGTTAGAGCTCGTCACGTCTTGTCACAGAGATAGATTATAGTATATGAGCGGCTCTGTGTCAACAGAAAAAATTTGAATTTACAGGAATTATTATAGGAGAATTTACATATTTATAAAACAGCAGTTTTACTGCAGGAAATATGACTGCCATCTCATTAAAACAGGGTGCTGTCAAACAGCACCCTGCAAGGTAAAAATATATTTTTAAGGTATTTATCTTAGTATGGGCTAACCTTCAGAACGTAATCTGAACCGCTGTAATACTTTAATGTACTGCCTACCTTCTTAACTGCACGAACTACTACATAATATGTACCAGTCTTGCTGAACTTCTTGCTGTTGAATGTAGCAACTGTCTTTGCTGTACCAGTTACTGTAGCTACCTTTTTGAAGCCAAGTCTTCCGCCTTCTGTTGAGATATAAACCTCATATGAATCAGCGCCTGTTACCTTATCCCACTTAATAGCAAGAGCTCCCTTAGAGTTGATAACAGCTGAAGTGATCTTTGGCTGCATTACAATGTAGTAATAGCTTGACCATGCACTGTACTTCTTTGTTCCGTTGCAATCAATGTAGCTTCTTACTCTTACTCTGTATGAAGCATTGTACTTAGCCTCATCAAATGAAGCATAGTTATATGGGCAGAACTTAGAAGCGATCTGTGTACCGCCGTTTGAATATACAACGAACTGATATCCGTCAGCATACTTCTTCTCAAGCCACTCAACCTTGAAGCTTGCCTTTCCTGTCTCTGAAGCAGGAAGATAATAGTCACTAAGATTGAATCCTGTTACCTTGTTGTAAAGTGTCTTACAATAGCAGCTATAATGGTAACCAGTCTGAGCACCATAGCTGTCATTGTAACCGTAGAAGACTACTATATCGTACTTCTTACCAGCCTTAAGATTCTTAAGTGTGTAAGCTGTTGTAGTAGCACTTACTGAAATCTTCTTAGATCTTGCCATATCCATAGCAATTGATGAAGAATTATCAAGTTCTGCATCAGCATAACCGATATAATATGCAGTTACTGTACGTGAACCTGTATACTTCACCCACTTGAAGGTTACTGAAGTAGTTGTTGCAGATGTCTGGTATGCTGAAGCAGCTGCTTCAACCTTCTTGTTTCCGCTTACAGCAGGAACAAGTGCCACGATAGTAAAGGCAACCATGAACATAGCAATGAGTCTCTTGATACGTTTCATTTTTCTTTTTTCCTCCATTTCATACATATAAATATAAAATTACCCTATAGTGCAAATTTGTACCATATTTCAAGTAGCTTTGCAAGCGTCAAAGTATGAATATTGTATGAATATACATATATTACAATATCCTTTATACTACGGTTCCTGCCCCTCTGTATCATCATCCCAGTGGCCGTAGGCAACCGGATAATACGTTTCGGATGGATTCAGATTTCTAATCACAACACCTCTTATGGCAGCTGTTTCAAGTGCCTGTCCGTTACCGAGAGCAAGTGAAACATGATGAACGTGATAATATCTTCCGTCGCCGAATTCATCCACCGCATGTATTCTGTCGCAGATTCCGTCGTTATTGCTGTCAAGTATCCATGGATCGCCGTCCTCGTCAACCTTGGTATCACAATCAGTCAGATTCCAGAAAATGATATCTCCCGGTGCGATCAGATCATCACTCATGGTAAAGCCCATATTTATACAGATCGGTACGATATCCCTGAAGCCTATCTGCACGCCTGCCTGATAATATGAATGAACGACAAATGTAGTACATGTATAACCATCTATTTCATCGAGCGGTGTGCCAAAAGGAACGCTGTCATTTCTGTTTACCGGCTTAAAGAGCTGTGTAAAGCCTGCCGCAATTGCCTTACAGCCTGTATCTGTACCGAGCGCCTCTGCATTCTTATAATCAAGCGAGCCATCCTCAAGAAGCGGAAGCTTTACATTTGCGAAGATAAGATCCTCATCATTCTTAAGTATGCAGCTTTCTTCATCGCAGTAATACAGCTTCTTATCTTCATCCGAACAGAAGAAGCCTCTTGCCGCAACACCATTTTCATAGAAGATATACGTTACTCCGTCAAAGGTCTGGATTCCGGTCCTGAAACCGCTCTCGGTCTCCGGATCAAATAGCATGCCTCTTCCGTCCTTACCCATAAACCTTCCAACTCTGAAGCCTGTTATCGCCTCTCCGGTTGTTTCATCAAAGAAGAAAAGCTTATACTTTGCTTCGCCCGATTCCGGATCAGTATAATCATATTTATAGTAGCCCGACCTGTTGATTATGCCTGATGAAGATGCAAAATATATTTTATCTTCCACAGTAAAGAGGCCTGTCTTACAGGTTCCGTCACCATTATAGTATCTGAGACTCGTTCCGTCCTCAGCAAAGCAGGTTTCCGACACACCGTATTCATCAAGCTTAAACCTGAGTCCGCCGGTATTTCTGAAGCAGCTTCTGTATGCCTTTCCGTCAGTTCCAAATACATAGTATTTATCCTCTACGCACTTTACGCCGACAACAGCTTCGCCGCTCTCTGTATCAAAGAAATACAGCTCGCCGTCTACCCATGTAAGGCCATTTTTGCAAATGTTCCTCTCCGAATCTGCGTAATAGTATTTACCATCTGCCTTAAAGACACTGTCCTTTGCCGCAGCTCCATTATTCTTAAAATAGTAAAGCTTTGTTCCAAACTGATAGAAGCTGTTTACCATTGCCTCGCCGGTCACTGTATCGAACAGATAAAGATCATCATTCACAAGTGTAAGCCCGCCTCTGCTTATTGCTCCGTCAGTTGCTGCGTAGTAATATTTATCATCAGCCTTGAAGACACTGTCTATTGCGGCAAGTCCGGAGCTTTTAAGATAATAAAGCTTACCGTCCTCCTCATAGAATTCTCCTGTCTTAACAGTTCCATCACCATTAAAATAGGTAATACATTTTACTCCGGAGCTGTTCTTATATTCGATAAGTCCGGATACCGCTGCACCGTCCTCTCCGAGATAATACCAGCTTCCATCACTGAGCTTTATATTAGTATTCTTTCTTACAGTTCCTCCGGTGTTGAAAATGTATGTTTTACCGTCAATTACCTGCAGTCCTGAAAGGGTTCCTCCGTCTTCTGCGAAATAATACAGTATATCTCCATTTTCATCCTTACTCCACCAGCAGCTTCTGAGGAATTTACCATCATCTCCCGCATAGTAGTTTCTTCCGCTTTCATCTGTAAAAAATGCATTGAGTATCGCAAGTCCATTCGGTTTAAAATAGTAAAGCTCTCCGTTTACCCAGTTAAATCCATCTGACTTAACGGTTCCGTCTCCGTTAAAATACATAATGCATTTTGTTCCCGAAGTATTAATGTATGCATAAAGTCCTGTACATGAGACTCCATTTTCATCCAGATAAAACTGTCTGCCGTCGCCGAGCTTTACAAAGCCGTTTTTCTTGATGGTTCCGTTTGTATTGAAGATGTAAGTTTTTCCTTCAATAGTCACAGCTCCTACCGGTGAGATTCCGTCAGCTCCGAAATAATACAGCTTATCAGGGTCCTCCGGCGGACTCCACCAGATATTTCTGAGAAGAGTTCCATCGTCATTTGCAAGACTGCTTCTGCCCTCGGAATTCTTAAACAGTTCATTTCTTCTTGCAAAGCCGTTCTCCTTAAAGAAATACCATTCACCGTTATATTCAAGATATCCCTTACAGAAAAGGCCGCCCTCTCCGTCAAAATAAGAGATATATTCCGAACCGTTTGGAACCGTATATGTCACAACACCTGTCACAGACCGTCCGTTGGCCTTGAAAAAGTATTGCCTGCCGGTCTCACTGTCCTTATAATACCCAAGATCAAGCTGAAGGATGCCATTCTTATCAAAAAGATAATTATATCCTCCGACCTTCTTGATGCCGACCAGAGCAGATGCATTTGACTTGCTGAAATAGTATTTCCTGCCGCCCACAGTGGTCCAGCCCTTATGGATCAGCGTACCGTCTGCATTTGCGTAATAAACCTTTCCTTCGGCTGACTTAAATCGTCCGCCCTTCATAGCATATCCGCTTGTTCCAAAGTAGTACCAGTTATCTTCATCGATCTTCTTCAGGCCGCCGGCAAATACTCCTCCATTTCCATCAAAAAATGAAGTATATTCCTTTCCGGAGCTTACGTATGTCACAAGTCCCTTTACCGCACGTCCGTATGAATCGAGATAAAACCTTTTTCCATCAGAGGTTTTAACGTATACATCCTTCTTCATGACTCCGTTTGTTGAGAAAACGTAATATTTATTGCTGATCTTCTTTGCGCCGATATACGCTTCTCCTGTAGATGTGCTGAAGTAGTACTTCTTGCCTCCTATCGTTGCCCAGCCGCATTTCTGGAGCACTCCGTCAACGTAATAATAATATTTACCATCCTTCTTGTTGTATTTAACAACTCTGGTAACCTTATTTACGTCAGAAGCAGCCTCATAAACTGAAATGTAGTCCTGATCCTCACTGACTGCAAAACACTCTGCAGAATAATCAGTCTTAGCTGCTGCATCACTTACAAAATCTGCTTTAACTCCCATAGCAGTAAGACTTAAAACAGAAAACGCTCCTACCGCTCCAAGTTTTGCAAGTAAATTCATGGTATCACTCCTCTCAAACCGAGCTTATACTCACATCATCTTTCTCATTAATAGTGAAATGAATCACTAATTGCCATCCCAGTGTCCGTAAGCAACCGGATAATATGTATTTGACGGATCCGGCATAGTCCTTATAACTACTCCTCTTCCTGCTGCAGCTTCAAGAGCCTGTCCATTGCCGAGAGCAAGTGCTACATGGTGAACATGATAGGTTCTTCCGTCTCCGAATTCGTTTGGCTTATGGATCCTGTCACATTTTCCGTCATTATCAAGATCG
>ONVE01000098.1 GCA_900321215.1 uncultured Eubacterium sp.
AAGCCTGTAACTATCATCTCTTCAGGGACCTTTACGCCGTACTCCTCGAGACGCTCGATCGCAGCAACCGCCATAACATCATTTGCAACGCAGATTGCCTCCGGAAGCGGCTCCTCGATCGTCATGATCTCATCTATACATTTCTTGGCGCCCATTCCCCAGAACCTGCCATAGAAAACCTTCGAATCATTTTCGGAAATGCCGTTCTTCCTGCATATTTCCTTAAATACTTCAATTCTCTCATCAGAATAAGGATTATCCTTCATACCGGCGATCATATATACTTTTCTGCATTTATGGAATTCAACGACGTGACGTACAGTTTCCCTGTAACCGCCCTTATAATCATAATTCACGCTTGGAAGTGTTTTCCAGTCATAATCAAGAGAAAGTACAGGAATATTTCTTGCCTTTGCCTTACTTATGACCATCTCTGCCTGCGCAATATCCTGAAATGATCCAGGCATAATAATAAGTCCTGAAAGCCTCTCATAAGGTATAAGCTCCAGAACGCTTCTTTCACCGTAATCGTTCTTGTCCTTTGAAAAAAGATCGGTAAATGTACCCACAACAAGAAGTCCGTATCCTTTGCTGTAGATCTCATTACGGATTCGATTGATAATATCCAGATTGTATTCCCTTTGTGGTCTTAAAACCACTAATGCAATTATCTTTCTCATGTATAAAATAATACACCAAATCCGCTTTTTTTTCCATAGAAAATTCTCGATTTTAATTGTTTTTTCTGAATATATAGATTAAAATAATAAATTAGTTTTTCAGACAATATCCGGACATTTCCGGCAGGAGGATAATATGATTTCAGAATTCTACAAAGGCATGACAGAGAAGACCTCTGTCATCAGACAGTTTTTCGCATATGGTATGGAAAGGGCAAAGGAACTCGGACCTGATTCGGTTTATAATTTTTCCATCGGAAACCCTTCCGTTCCTGCTCCGCAGTGCTTTACAGATGCAATGAACGACCTTCTCACAAACTGTGATCCGGTCAAGCTTCACGGCTACAGCCCGACTCTCGGTCTTGATTCAACAAGAGAAGCCATCGCTGCATCTCTCAACAAAAGATTCGGTATGAACTATGAAGCAAAGCACATTTTCCCTACTACAGGTGCTGCAGGCGCTATCGCCCATGCGGTAAGATGCATCGCAGGTGAAGGCGACGAGGTTATCACCTTCGCACCATATTTCCCTGAGTATATTCCATACATCACCGGAACAGGCGCAGCTCTCAAGGTCGTACCGGCTGATATAAGCTCATTCCAGATCAACTTTGAGAAGTTTGAAGAAATGTTAAACCCGAAGGTTGCCGCAGTTCTCATCAACTCTCCTAACAACCCTTCAGGAATAGTTTATACAACAGAGACCATTAAGAAACTTGCTGCCATTTTAAGCGCAAAGGAAAAAGAGTACGATCACGAGATCTTCCTTATCTCCGACGAACCATACAGAGAGATAGTATTTGAAGGAACAGATTCACCATATATCTCAAAGTTTTATGACAATTCGATCTCCTGCTATTCATACAGCAAATCACTGTCTATCCCTGGAGAAAGACTCGGTTATGTGGCAGTAAATCCTAAGGCCAAGGACAGCGATTACATCGTTCCGATGTGCGGACAGATCTCAAGATTTACAGGACACAACTGTCCTCCTTCAATAATACAGCTTGCAGTAGAGAGAGTTCTTGATCAGACAAGCGACCTTTCTATCTACGAGACAAATGCAAAGCTGCTTTATAATGCACTTACAGACATCGGATATTCATGCGTAAAACCGGGTGGAACCTTCTACATGTTCCCTAAGTCGCCTATCCCTGATGCCAACAAATTCTGCTGGACAGGTGCAAGAGAGCTCGGTCTTATGACAGTACCTGGAGACAGCTTTGAGTGTCCGGGACATTTCCGTATCTCTTACTGTGTTCCAACTGAGAGGATTGAGAAAGCTATCCCTCTCTTCAAAAAGCTTTATGAAATGTTCAGCTCCGGCGAAAACGCATAGGACTGAAGCTTTTATGATACATACCGGAAAATATGACAGATATCGCCATTTTTCTTGTCATTTCCCTGTATTTCTAGTATAATAAATGGGTTATGAATAATGATCCGGAGGACAAAAAAATGGATAATAAGCATTTAGATGTTGCACCTAAGCGATATGCAGGAATACTCATTCATCCTACATCATTTCCGGGGCCGTACGGAATAGGCGACCTTGGCAAGGGTGCCTACAAATTCATAGATTTCATGGAGAAGTCAGGAATGACTGCATGGCAGGTTCTTCCGCTTGGACATACAGGCTTTGGAGATTCGCCATATCAGCCTTTCTCTTCTTTCGCAGGCCAGCCGCTTATAATAAGCCCTGACCATCTTAAGGAGCTTGGTCTTCTCTTCGATGACGATTTTAAGGATATGCCTCAGTGGAATCCTGAGGATATTAACTACGGCGACGTAATAGCATTTAAGACCGGCCTTTACAAGAAGGCTTATGAAAGATTTAAGGACGACAGTATAAAAGACAAGTTCTCTCAGGATGAGGAGCTCATGGCACAGTATCACGAGTTTCTTGAGAAGGCTGATTGGCTGTCTGATTATGCACTTTTTATGGCAGGCAAGGATTATCATCAGGGCGCTCCATGGTATATGTGGGAAGACAGCCTTAAGAATCCTAAGAAGGCTGAACGTGCAGAGTGGGAGGAAAAGCTTGCGGATGAGACCGGCTACTACAAATTCCTCCAGTTCCTTTTCCACATTGAGTGGATGAAGCTCAAGGAATATGCCAACGAGAAGGGCATTTCAATAATCGGAGATATCCCTATCTTTGTTGCCTGGGACAGCGTTGATGTCTGGTGCAACAAGAAGCTTTTCATGCTTGATTCAAAGGGTTATCCGACTGATGTTGCAGGTGTTCCGCCTGACTACTTCTCAGCTACAGGACAGCTTTGGGGCAATCCGCTTTACAACTGGCCTGAGCACACCAAGACTGCTTATGACTGGTGGATCAAGAGGATCAGACATCAGCTTGAGCTGACAGATTTCCTCAGAATCGATCATTTCCGTGGTTTTGATAAATTCTGGGCAGTTCCTTTCGGTGATGAAACAGCCATAAATGGTAAATGGGTCAAGGCTCCGGGTGAGAACTTCTTCACTATGCTTGAAGCAAATCTTGGTTATCATATGCCTATCATCGCAGAGGACCTTGGTGAGATAGACGAATCTGTTATCGATCTTCGTGACAAATTCGGCTTCCCGGGAATGAAGATACTTCAGTTCGCTTTTGAAAATCCGAACGAGAATCATTTCCTTCCTCACAATCATATCAGAAACTGTGTATGCTACACCGGTACACATGATAATGATACTACTCTTGGCTGGTATAAGCATGCATATGAAGCATCCCGCGATAAGCTGAGAAGATATTACAGCACAGATGCAAGCGATATCTGCTGGGTAATGATAAGAGCCTGCTTCGGTTCAGTTGCCAATATGGCCATCGTTCCTATGCAGGATATACTGGAGCTGGATTCCTGGGCACGTTTCAATACTCCGGGAGTCGGTCACGGAAACTGGTCATGGAGATATAAGCAGGAGGTTCTTACCGATCAGCTTGCTTCAAGACTGTTTGAGACAGCAAAGATGTTCGGCCGTTAAGCTTTACATTTAAATGGAGGAATCATATGCTACGACTCATAATCTGTGCACTCTGGTCCTTCTTCGCCATGGTTTTCTCATGTCCGCTTCATTTTCATTTCAAGCGTCTCATCAAGAAAGACCCGATGAAGGGCTGGACAACAGCATATAAATATGTCAGAGGCTTCTTCAAAAAGCTTATCTTTCTTACAGGATCCAAGATCGAAGTCAGAGGTCAGGAAAATATCCCGAAGGACGGCGCAGTACTTTTTGTAGGAAATCACAGAAGCTGGTTTGATATCATTATCGTTCAGACTCTGACAAACAGACCAATGGGATTTATATCCAAGAAGGAATTTGAGAATGCTCCTCTCCTTTCACCTTATATGAAGGATATCGGATGTATCTACATCGACAGAGAAAGTCCAAGAGAAGCTATCAAGACCATCAGCAAGGGTATCGAACAGATGAAAACAGGTCTGTCCCTCGGACTTTATCCGGAGGGAACCAGAAATCACGGTGATGAGCTGCTTCCTTTCAAGGAAGGCGGTTATAAAATGGCTGAAAGATCAAAGTCTCCTATCGTTATAGTTACGATGACCGGAACTGATGATATCTTTGAGAACAACAAATTCCATTTTATCAAAAAGAGCCGTGTTTTGGTTGATTTCAGCAAGCCTGTATATCCATCGGAATTATCCGTTCAGGAGAAAAAGGAGTTCTATGCTTCAATACCTGAGCATATTACAGAAAAATACGCTGAATTAAAAAGCGAAAGAAACAAATAAACATTTAAGAATTTTGGAGGAAACAAAAAAACATCATGGGATGGATCATATTTTTTATCATTCTTGCAGTGGTGATCATTGGTATCGTTGTTCTCTACATTGCAGGTAACAAAATGCAGAAAAAACAGCTTGCGCAGAAGGAAGAAATGCTTGCACAGGCACAACCGGCGACCATGCTCATCATAGACAAGAAATATATGCCCCTGAAGGATGCGAAGCTTCCTAAGATAGTTATGGAACAGACCCCTAAGAGATATCAGAAGGCAAAGGTTCCTGTAGTAAAGGCCAAGGTTGGCCCGCAGATCGTAACACTTATCTGTGACGATGCAATCTATGACGATGTTCCTGTAAAGGGCGAAGTTAAGGCTATGGTAAGCGGTATCTATCTTGTAAGCGTTAAGAGCGTTAGAAAGCAGAAGAACCAGCAGCCTGTAGTAGAAGAGCTCGACAAGAAGGGCAGACCAAAGAAGAAAAAGCTTACCTTCAGAGAGAAGATGCGTAAGCAGCAGGCTCAGTATCAGCAGCAGCTTAAGGCTGATATAGAGAATAAGAAGACCAAGGAACAGCTCAAGGCTGACAAGGCCAAGGAAAAGAAAGAAAGAGAAAGAGCTAAGAAGATCACTGACTGATAAATCTGCCATGAAGAATTCTTTAAAAAACAACACATTAAATATTAAAAATGCAGGAGGGCTGGCACTTATCCTAGTGCCAATCCTCCTTACTTATGTCATAGAGATAATTGCATATTTCGCTGATTTCGCACTTGTTTTTGTATTAAACAATTATCTCGGTCTGGATATCGATTATGATAACACCGAAGCCTTTTCAGGCATTGCTCCGATAAACACCAATCTCATGCTCTTCCTGTACGCAATGCTCTGCATGATAATCTTCGGCTGGTGGTATATGCTTATAAATGGAAGCACATTTCCCGAAGGAAATACAGATTCCGGAAAGAATGGTATCAGGAGTTTCTTTACCAAAAAGCTTCCGCTTATGATCTTATTCGGTTATTCCTTCCAGCTTCTTATAGACGGAATACTAAAGCTCTTAAGAAAGCTTTTTCCTTCTCTTCTTGAGGAGCATGACAATACGATCAGTTCATTAACCGACAAGGGTTCATTTTTCCTTATCATTACGGTAGTGATCCTGACGCCGGTCGCTGAGGAGCTTATATTCAGAGCAGTTACTCTTCATTTTTGCAGAAAGTATATGTCTGATATGGCAGCCATCATAGTGAGTGCAGTACTCTTCGGTCTCTATCACAGCAACCCTGTACAGATGGCTTATGCATTTATCGCAGGAATGATACTCGGATTTCTCGCAGTGAAGACCGGCAGTATCGCAGTGCCTATACTCATGCATATCATAATAAATGCCTCTGCATATCTTGTACCATCAGTTCTTTTTGATAGTCCTGTCACAACCGTACTCACGATCATCGCTTCATGCGCGGTCATCTATCTTGTATACTTTATTGTGCACAAGAACCTTCAAGATACTGACAATAAAGAAAATGAAGAAAAGCAATCCGGCAAGCGCAGTGAAAACAACACACAAAAGAATAAAGCGCCGCGCAATTAATTATAGTAAGATTAACTACA
>ONVE01000018.1 GCA_900321215.1 uncultured Eubacterium sp.
ACACAGACCATCGATAAAGGCGGACTTGCTTCAGAGCCGACTCTTGTGCCTGATCAGACAGGCGGATGGGACTGGGATTTCACAAAGGCTGTTGAAGAAGATACAGTGATAGAATGGAAGTAAGGAGGGTGAGAAGATATGAATTACAGAAGAAAAGCTATAAGTAAAAAATGTCTTTCGGCTGCATTATCGGCGGCGCTCATCCTCGGAACTGCGGCGGGAGTGCCGGATGAGAGAAAGGCTGCTGCAGCGACAATGACTACTTCGGTGCTGGAAGACCTTGAAAACTATGAGTGCATTGCCAAGGATAAAGAAACGGTAGATACTTTTACTGTATATAAGGACGGTACTGATCAGGTGGTATCCTATGAGGATAATTCGGGAAATACACAGACACAGATCATAGCAGATTCAAATACGTTCATTATGAATTCATCAACTGCGCTTTATATTAAGCCGGATGAGAATATTACTCTTGGCAGTATCAGACTTTGCGGCGAGGGGGGATATCCTTCAAAACTATCGATAGCCGAAGGGGCAACACTTACAGTTTCGGGAATTACAGGTGAATCTACTGATATAGCGAATGATATCGCTGTACTCGGAACGCTGGCTATAGATTCTTTTGATACCGGAACCCTTTATAATGAAGGCGTTTCTACTGCAGTGTTCGGAGTAGTAGATGCAGATAAGATAGTACTTAAGAACGCCGGTATCAGCAGCGATACAGATGCAGTCTTCCGCGCGGTGACTTCATTTGAAAAGGATGATTTTGATCTGGCGGGCACTGTTGAGGTTTCCTCCGATACGCTTATTTATTCGGAAGGCGGAACATTTACCATCAGCGTGGACGGCGTAGAGAAGACGATCACAGGGCTTGTTCCTGAGAAAGCGGCCGGTTCTCTTATGAAAAATGAATTAAGTGTTACGCTTGATCCTATAGACGATGTTTATGTCGGCGAGGATTATGATTTTACGGATCATGTTCATTTTACGCCGGAGGATTTTGACGGCGACTGGGAGTTCGTGTATAGCAGCAGATCCGGAGATTCGACTGAGACAAGCACAAGGCCTGATTCAGGTTCGATCGGATGGTACAGAGTATATGTCAGAGTTCCGGAATCTGATGATTACGTCTCGGCAACTTCATCATCCCAAAATTATGATGTAGTATATTATCCTTTTACATCTGATATGAAGCCGGGCTTTACTGATGTTGCAAATGATATATATGCAAAGGATACTGTGACTATAGTGCCTCCTGAGGGCTATGAGATTTTTGTATATTGTGAGTCAATGATCGATTTTGCGGACGAAGGGCATCTTACGGAGAATGATCTGTTCTTTTATGATTCTGATGGATTAAGGGTACCGAATGATGACATTCTGTATGCCCTTAGAAATAAAGAGAGCGGAGCTACTATAGAATCAAGGCCTCTTATGTCTGATGTTGACGGGCTGGAACAGGTTATCTTCGATCCGGATCCTCCATTTTATTCCGGAAATCCTGTGGTGGACGGAGAAGAGAAAAATATCGATGAGGGAGAGGAGCTGTTTGCCGAGAAGGTTGAGATCACTGTGATGGATCAGAGACTTTGCAAGGTAGAAACCTCTGAAAAAACATATACTATAGCCAATGGCGGAATTACCGAGACTGACGACGGAAACATCTGCACTATGGTTTTTGAGGCGGAAGAGGATAATCCTAAGGAATGCTATTTTATTGCATATGACCTTTCGGATAATATTCATTCACTCGGCTTTTCTCTTACACATCCGAGGGATCTCAAGAAGAGTGTTACGGTGGATATAGACGATATAAATGATATATATGTCGGAAAGGATTATGACCTTTCGGAATATGTTCACCTTTCAGATGATGAATATGATGGAGAGCTTTCATACCTTTACTATGATGGCGTGGTTGCAATCGAAAAGCCGACGGAGTTCGGTACTTATGATTTCATGGTAAAAGGAACTGAGACAGATAGTTATAAGTCGGTAGAGTCTGACAAGGTATCATTTAATATAGCATTTCTTCCTTTCCCGTCAGAT
This sequence comes from uncultured Eubacterium sp., assembly GCA_900321215.1. Classification (GTDB taxonomy): domain Bacteria; phylum Bacillota; class Clostridia; order Lachnospirales; family Lachnospiraceae; genus Eubacterium_Q. Next base: position 2,056 of record ONVE01000018.1, read on the forward strand.
GGTTATAAGCTGATAGGACTTAAAAATGATAAATATACAGAGGATTCATTTATAATAAGTGCTCCTTCGGGATATAAGCTTAAGCTGTCAGAAGCATCAGTGTTCACGGATTCTGCGACAGTAACGAAGGAGATGCTTTATCCGGAGGAACTTGGCGGAGAGGTTAACAGTGATCTGACGATAACCCTTAAAAGAACATCTGATAATGCACTTACCGATTCGGGAAGTCTTGCATCGGTTGTTACAAAAGTAAATGATGTTGTGTTTGACAGTGACAGTCCTGCTATTTCCGGAAAGCCTCTGGCGGATGGTAAGGCAGTGGATATTTCCGAGGGCGATGAGATCGTTGCGGAAACTGTTGAAATAACGTTGGAAGATACAAGCCTTATCAAGGTTGAAACAGACGAAAAGACTTATACACTTGACGACGGTACCATCACGGAGGGTTCCGGTAAGAATTCGGTTAAACTCAGCTTCCTCGCTGAGGAGGGAGATCCGAAGGACTGCAGCTTTACAGCCTATGATGCTTTCGGAAAAACGATGAGTCTGTCATTTGTTCTGAAGCACCCTAAGGATGAGGAGGAAACAACCGAAGATACCGGTGATACAGAGGATACAGAAGATACCGGTGATACAGAGGATACAGAAGACACCGAAGATACTGAGGATACAGGGGATCCGACAG
>ONVE01000100.1 GCA_900321215.1 uncultured Eubacterium sp.
CTTACCCTTAGGATCGAAGTCAGAACCACCCTTACCACCACCGATTGGAAGTGTTGTAAGTGAGTTCTTGAAAATCTGCTCGAAACCAAGGAACTTGATGATACCAAGGTTTACTGATGGGTGAAGTCTGAGACCTCCCTTGTAAGGTCCGATAGCGTTGTTGAACTGTACACGGAAACCTCTGTTAACCTGTACATTTCCGTTATCATCTACCCAAGGAACTCTGAACATGATCTGACGATCAGGCTCTGTTATTCTCTCAAGGATAGCAAGCTTTCTATACTTCTCCTCATCCTTCTCAATAACAGGTCTAAGTGAATTAAGAACCTCAGTTACTGCCTGGATAAACTCAGGCTGACTAGCATCTCTCTTCTGGACAAGCTCCAGAACCTCATCAACATATGACATAACTTTACTCTCCTTTAGTTATATTTTGCTCACAGCAGTAATTACTGCTCTGTTTCACATCTGAAACGCATTATATAACATGATTTTATACTTGTAAATAATTTTTTTAAGTTTTTTTACATTTTTTTTGATTTTATTTTGTGGTTTACATTTTAAAGTATATTTTTTTTGGTATACCCCTGCGAAAATGCAGAAAAAACCCGTATTTTGCCCGATAACAGTCCATACCGCCGAAATCAGTCTAAATATTTGCCGAAATCCATCCAGACTATGCTGTGGCTTATATGCCTCTCGGATACAGGCACTTCCTTCATGTAGTCACCGTACAGCCATGTCAGGTATTCATCATATCTTTCAGGCACCGGAAGCTTATATCCTTCAAAGTCTGTATAAATGACCTTATCCAGATATTCAGCCGGAAATTCGCCGCGGCCGAGGTTTCTTCCCATGCTGTCATAGATATAACCGGTCTTTCTTCCCTGATACTTTCTGAAGGTTCTGAACATATTCCTTTCGAGAAGCTTCATCGGAAGGATATCCTTTCCTGCATTTACCAGACCGTTAACCGCTCTGCTCCTTCCGTAGCTTATCCTGGTGCCGCCCCATTTGTTAAATACCATCGACCTTATGATACGCGTTTCAAATATATGAAGCTTTCTTCCTGCTGCAGACGGTGCTGTCGCATCCTGCGCAAGGATATCGATAAATATTCCGTTATGCATTTTCGGGAACTTCGATGTGAATTCAGTCGAGAACTTGGTATCGTCTATCCTGAGCTTAAGAAACGGCTGATGATTCAGCTTCTCGGTATCCGGAAGCTGCACAAAGATCCCCTCAGGAAGCTCCCTGTCAAGCACGGATAAAAATCTGTCATAATCCTCCCGGAGCATCATAATATCAACATCATCATCCCAAGGAATGAACCCGTGATGCCTTATTGCGCCGAGCAGAGTTCCTCCGCCAAGGAAATATTTGATATTATTCCTTTTACATATCTCGTCCACGACCAGTATCTGCTGCATAAGTATCTCGTGAACTCTTTCCAGCTTTCCGTTATAATCCTTTGAAAACCTGAAATTTCTTCCGTCAGGGTCGATACCGCTTTCCTTTCTGATAAGATAGGCGGTATAAAGCTCCATGGCATCATCAAAATCCACCTTTGGCTTAAAGCCTGCAAGAGCAAGCTTGTCGGAGCTCATAGTGATCATGTCCTTATAAGGATTATTTTTCTCTGCGCCGGATATGCACAGTTTGCATTTTTCCGGAAATGCCCTTCTCAGGCCTGCTATAACTTCCTCTACATTTCTGATATCGGAATTGCCCGATGCCACATTAAATACGCCGTGCACACCCTTCACAGCCAGCGCATACATGACTGCGTTAAGAAGATCATTTATATAGATAAATGAAGTGCACTTCGGGCTGTACGGAAGCTTTATCGTCTTTTCTTTAGAAACAGCCTCTGCAAGCTCCGTAAGAGTATTTCTTATACCTGTCTCCGGTCCTATCACAGGTGCCGGTCTAAGAACCGCAAGACTTATCCCCGCTTCCTTCCTGAGTTTTCTCACGACATATCTCTCAAGTATCCCCGCGGTATTTCCACCTTCTTTATCAAGCCTCTCATGCTCCGATAAAAGTATATTGTCATCTGATCTTTTATAAACTCTGTTATCAGACAGAAATACAGCCTTAGCCGGTTTCATCGCCGCAACCCTGCCGATGATATCATTTAATTCTTCCGAAAGCCTTTCTCTCTTCGGGAAGGCAGCATTTGAATAGCCCGTGATTATGACATGGCTGTATCTGATATTCCAGAGATCCGTGTCTTTAGGAGGTCTTACCACCTCCGTGCCTCTCTTATGCCCGCAGCTTTCACAGCACACAACACGGCCGCTGCCGTTCATGTCCGAGATACCTATCGTTAAATGCAGATCCTTCTCATTACTCACTGCCTTAAGGCATTCCTCCACATAGCTTCTTAAGCCGCTCTCCGGCCCGATCACAAGTATATATGCACTATGCAGTTCACCAAGACCGTTTTCCTTCGAAGATAGCCTTTCATCTCTAAGCGGTGCTGTAACCGCATCAAGTATAAATTCATTTTTCAGATTTAAATTCATTTTTATTCCTCTGCCCAGTCAAATGAGTTCTTAACGGCCTTATGCCAGCCGGATAGCTTTTCCTCACGTTCCGCATCATCTATTTCAGGAGAAAATGTCTTATCTATCTCCCAGTTTGAAAGGACTTCATTTTTATCCTTCCAGTAGCCGACGGCAAGTCCTGCAAGATATGCCGCACCGATAGCCGTGGTCTCTACGCATTTCGGTCTGAGTACCGCTGCATTTATGATATCCGACTGCGTCTGCATCAGGAAATTATTTGCGGATGCACCTCCGTCAACCTTAAGTGACGAAAGCCTGATACCGCAGTCTCTCTCCATGGCGGAAAGCACATCATATGCCTCAAATGCAATCGCTTCAAGCGTTGCCCTGATGATATGATATTTATTTACGCCTCTTGTTATACCTACTATGGTTCCTCGCGCGTACTGATTCCAGTAAGGCGCGCCAAGACCTGTAAATGCAGGAACCACATAGCAGCCGTTAGTATCCTTTACCTTCTTTGCCATGTACTCTGAGTCCTCAGCCGAATCTATAAGACGCATCTCATCTCTAAGCCACTGTATGGAAGCTCCTGCTATAAAAATAGAGCCCTCCAGCGCATAGTACACCTTTCCGTCGATTCCCCAGGCTATGGTAGTAACCAGCCCGTTATCCGAAAAGACAGGCTTCTTGCCTGTATTCATCAGAAGAAAGCAGCCGGTTCCGTAAGTATTCTTGGCTTCTCCCTCCTTGAAGCAGGTCTGTCCGAAAAGCGCTGCCTGCTGGTCTCCGGCAGCTCCCGCTATAGCGATCTCTCCTCCGAAAAATGCACTATCGGTATAGCCGTACACTTCACTCGACGGTCTTGCTTCCGGAAGCATATTGAGAGGAATATCCATCTCTGCAAGGATCTCCTCGTCCCATTTCAGATCATTTATATTAAACATCATGGTTCTTGAAGCATTCGAATAATCGGTAACATGAACCCTGCCCTTCGTAAGCTTCCATATAAGCCAGGTATCGACCGTACCGAAAAGAAGCTCGCCGTTCTTCGCCCTTTCTCTTGCTCCCGGAACCTCATCAAGTATCCATTTCAGCTTTGTCGCTGAGAAATACGCATCGATAACAAGTCCGGTCTTTTTCCTGTAAACCTCCGTAAGTCCCTTTTCAGCCAAAAGATCACAGTATTTTGACGTCCTGCGGCACTGCCATACTATCGCATTATATACAGGCTCTCCGGTATTTTTATCCCAGACTATGGTCGTCTCTCTCTGATTTGTTATGCCTATGGCCGCAATATCCTCCGGCGTTGCGCCCGCCTTGGTCATCGCTTCTACCGTAACGCCCAGCATGGTCGACCATATCTCATTTGCATTATGCTCCACCCAGCCCGGCTTCGGAAATATCTGCGTAAATTCCTTCTGAGCCACTGCGATTATATGACCCTTCTTATCAAAAATGATACATCTGTTGCTTGTAGTCCCCGCATCAAGCGCCATTATATAACTTTTCATCGTCCCCTCCGATCTTTACTTACACACAGTACCCTTAAATATCTTTATACATACTTCTCCTGCTTCCTTACCCCCGAAAGCAAGCTTTTGCTTTGAATAATGTATCTTCTGAAGTATCTCCACGTATTTCTCCCATTCCTCAGCAGAAAATGAAGGAAATGCCTTCTTCAGATTCTTCAGATATTCTTCATCCGTCATTCTGCCTCTTCTCATTGAAAGTATGTTTCTCATAAGCTTAAGAAGCATATGATCCAATAGCAGAATATTCTCCTCAATATCCGTACCTTCAGCTATCTTAGTCATGGCATCATTTATAAGCCTCTTCTTTCTAAGCTTCAGATACAAAATGATCAGTGCCGTTGATGCAGCCGCAACAAGAGTGATCACTATAACAAGTATCACCACAGCCGTTTTGTCCGGTTTCTTTACAGTCTTTCCCGGTGCATCGGTATCCTCAGTGGCTGCTTCGGTTACATTTATCTCATCTGTAGATGTTTCCGATGTTTCTGTAGAAGCAGTCACTTTTTCCGTTGTATTCTCTGTTATCTCATTTACAGTATCAGAAGTATTCTCTGTTACTATCTCGTTTCCTCCGCCCGAAGGAGCATTTGAGAAGCCGCCTTCACCCGGAGTCATGTCAAAAGGTATCCATCCATAATTTTCAACATAAATCTCAACCCATGAATGTGCATAGCTGTCAAGAACCGGTGCTGCGTATTTACCGGAAGCGTTCCTCTTAAATCTGCTGTCTCTTACAACATATCCTGACGCATACCTTGCCGGTACACCGAGAGAACGGAGCATCATTACGCCTGCTGATGCAAAATGGGCACAGTAGCCTTCCTTACTCTCATTCAGAAAATACATCACAGGATCAACCTTATCTCCAATCCTGTCAAGCTTTGTACTGTATGCGTAGCTTGTCGTGAGCAGATTTCTGACTGCATTTGCCTTCTCAATACTAAGCAGTCCTATAACCTGATACCAGTCTTCACGCTGCATTTGATCATAGTTTTCAACAAAATATCTGTCGGCCTCGATCATTGAATTTATCACGCTATCCTCTTTAAGAATCTTAAGAGCGCTTTCCTTTATCTCCTTCGGCACATCCATGTAATGCATAGAAGCGTAGTCATTATACCATAGATAAAAGTCTCTTTCCACCTGACTCATATCCTTCTGGAAGGCCAGATATTCCTCCTGAGTAGACTTACTGAGCATACTCACATTTCCGGCTGTAAAGCTGTAATCCATTACACCGGAAGGCTTTGAGGTGCTGTCTTCCTTATCAAATTTCAGAATATCCAGCATTTTAATGTCATAATAATATGGTACTACAGCTGCGGTACCCTCACTCTTATATTCAACCTTATATTCAGTAAGAAGCTCGCTATGACTCCTCTTCAGAAATCTGTAAATACCACCTGTAAGGTATATCCGCGAAGCCCTTATACTCATATAATTCTGCAGATCATTTTCAAACGTATCATTTCTGTTATCCCAGACAGCGTCATTATAATCGGCCGCACTGAAATCCTTTATATAAATGTCCCCGAGCGGCTGCTTATCCGTAATAACCGTAAGCACCTCTTTATTCTTATATTTAGGCTCCCTGTTATCGATCCTCTGATCCTCTTCCTTGTCCTTACCTCTTCCGACGCCCTTAAGATAATCCTCGAATTCACTCTGCATTTCCTGAAATTTCTCAGTATATTTATGCATAAGCTCCTCCGGTTTTCTTGAAAGAGACTTTGCGCCCAATAATAAGAGGATTATCACAAATACGGTCAAAGCATGATTTATCAGTATTTTTACCGAATGATCCGGGCCGTTTTCAAGAGGAGAAAGGCTTCTTCTGTCCATTTCCCGGCCTGTAACCGTCACTGAAAACAGCATGAATATCATATAGATAAAGCCCTTATGATCAGGTGTCATGCCCATGGCAAGAGAAAGCCCGACAGCCCCTGCCGGAAGTAAAAACATTATGATATATCTATTAAACACAAACGAGAGGAAAAACAGCAGAAAGACCGCACATATGCCGATAAGATAAATGGTATATGACGCATCATGCAGGATATTCATATGACCTTTAATATATCCCTTATAATCCTCTGCCGTAAGATCCTTCATGATAACGATCTCAAGATAGTTCAGTCCTCTATCAAGTATTTCAACCGATTCAAGGGTTTTCTTGACAAGTATGACCGAAACCGCACAGAAAAAGACTCCTGTCATTGTAACGCTTCTGCTCTTTCCGAGCCTGTTTCCGACATAATAAAATGCAGTAAAACTTAAAGCGATCAGCACTAACGACTTCCATGCATAATCCCTCTCCTCTTCAAAAAGTCTGAAGCCGAAAAAGGCGCCGGAAAGTATCTTTTCTGCTGAAAAAAAGGTCAGCATCAGCATAACCCCGATATAGAATGCCCTGAGAAGAGCCTCTACCGGAGTGATCCTTCTATTTAGTTTTCTCCAGCTTACCTTTTCGTTCATGATAATTTTCCCTGAAGCTTCTCTTGTTCTGCCGTGTTTCTCTTGGCACTGACTTGTTACATCTGGCACTGCCTTGTTTTGCCTAGTTAATTGCAATATCTATATATCCGTCTCTTGAAGGCACCTCTTTATCATCAAGCATCAGCCTTCCCTTTTCACACCAGATATCTCCTACGTGAATCTCTCCGCGGTATTTTTCTTTATACTCTTCCTTCATTGTGTCATGGTCTTCATATACCGAATCCCGGAGGCTCTCGGTAAGCGCGAGGAAGAAGCTCTCCTCGTCATCAACCCTGACTCTTATAAGGCTCTTCCTGCTTTCTGATTTCCATACAGCAAAATGAGGACAGCCTCTGTCCATTAAGGAAAATGACACACTGGCAAGATTAGTCAGCTGTTCATTCATATATTCCTTCATGCTCTTTCCTTCATTTATACCCGGAAATGAATAATAAACGATCAGAGGGCACGCCTTAGGAAGACTGTCCTCCCTTATCAGAAGCATGTCACGCTTGGCAGAAAGCTTCCAGTTGATCTTCTGTATCTTATCTCCGGCCTTAAATTCACGGATGTCAAAGATCTCGCCTGAGCTTCTTCCCGGTCTCAGATCATCATATACATCCGAATCTCCGCTGAAGTTTCTGATCCTCTCTCCAAGCTTCACGGATACATTCTTAAGCTCCGGAAGCACTACAACATTTACGGATGATGAAAAACGTTTACTTATGCTGAAAAAACCGAAATGGTCATAGATACGGCATCTGCCAAGAACAAATTCATACCGTCCCGAGCCTTTAAGGGTGACCGGTACAAGGTATTCATTTTCTCCGCTGCCGCTGACACGAAGCCTTATATTCTTCTCCCTGACCTTCAGTCCGTCGGTATATCTGATGCAGCATCTTATGACTCCCGTGAGAAGTCTGCTTCTGTTTCTTATCATCAGCTTCAGATTAACCGTCTTACCATCTTCGATAACAACTACCGGACAGACGATCCGGCCCTTTATCATTTTTCTTCTGATCAGGAGGTAGATAAATGACACAACAAGAAACATCGCTTCTGCGACAGCTAGGCGCACAAGCGATGTACTATCATATATCAGTGACATATATGTCGTATAAAAAATGATGATTATCGTGATGATATAGCTTATCAATTAGCCTTCCTCTTCTTACCGCCTGCAACTGACGGCGCTTTAATGCTCTTAAGGATATCCTTAAGTACATCCTCCTCAGTTACTCTGCCGACTCTGGCCTTTGTACTGAGTACTATCCTGTGCTTTGCAACATCCATGAAAAGCTCTGTGATATCCGACGGAAGCACATAGTCTCTGCCCCTCAGGTATGCCCAGGCTCTTGCAAGTCTGCTGAGAGCGATGGTTCCTCTCGGGCTGACGCCGAGCTCTATCATTTCATTGTCTCTTGTTTCCTGCATCAGCTTGACCATATACTCATTTATACTGTCATGGATAAAGACCTGAGCCACGCTCTGCTTCATCCTGTTCAGCATTGCTCCGTCTATAACTGCATTTACCTCTTCATCCCCTGAAAAGGCCGCTTTATTCTTAAGTATCATCATTTCCGATTCCATGCTCGGATAACCCATGCTCATGCAGACCATAAAACGGTCAAGCTGAGACTCCGGAAGCAGCTGTGTTCCGGCGCTTCCCTTCGGGTTCTGGGTTGCGATCACTATGAATGGATCAGGCACGCCGTATGAATTGCCATCCACGGTAACCCTGCCTTCTTCCATAACCTCAAGAAGAGCAGACTGGGTCTTCGGCGAGGTACGGTTGATCTCATCTGCAAGAAAAAGATTACACATAATGCTGCCCGGATAATAGATAAAGCTGCCCTTATTCTTGTCATACATGCTGAAGCCAAGGATGTCTGAAGGCATTACGTCAGGCGTAAACTGAACTCTCCTTGTGGAAAGCGACAGAGCCTTCGAAAAAGCCACTGCCATAGTCGTCTTTCCGACTCCCGGCACATCTGTAAGCAGGATATGACCTCCGGCAAGTATGGTTGCAAAAACCTTCATTACACATACACGTTTGCCGGTTACAGCCTTTTCGACTTCATTTATTATACTGCTGATCTGTTCATATTCAGTCTGATTCATTCTGTGTACCTCTATAAATAAAAACTACTGCGCAAAGATGATCTCCATTTCATCATAAAGCTTACCAAGTCTCTCAGAAGAAAGATCTGTCTCGTTAAGAATAGTATATCTGTCTGCTCTTGTAGCAGCTGCCTGCTGCCATGCGCCTACAAATATCTCCTTTGTGATCTTCCAGTCAGAAGGCTTTACAGGGATCTTATATTCCTTAAGTATCCTTGTGATCTTTGCAATATTTCTGTTCTGGAATATACATGCCGCGTAGCTTCCCATAGCTACAGCTATACCATGAGGAACATTTACCTCTTCGCTGAAATTCTCCTCAAGGGCGTGGCAGAAAAGATGCTCCGAACCGCTGCTCGGTCTGGATGAGCCTGCTATCTCCATGGCAAGTCCGCCCATAACAAGTGCCTGTGTGAGGCGCTTGATAAAGTCCTTACTCTTAAGCTCCTTCTGATCATTGTAGCAGATGGAGTTAAATGCCATCTTGGAGATCATATATGCGAAATCATCCACATACTCCTTACCATTCATAAATGCTATCTTCCAGTCGTTCAGTGCAGTATATTTGCTTACTGTATCACCGATTCCTGAAAGCAGCTGCCTCTCTGGAGCGCTCATTATTACATTTACATCTACGATTATCGCATCGGGAATTGTACATTTGAAGGTCTTTCTGGCCTTTCCTTCAGTTCCGAGAACCGCAACAGGCGATGCAAGACTGTCGTTGCTAAGCGTGGTCGGCAGCGAAATAAGCTTGGTCTTACTTACAAATGCCGCAAATTTGGCAAGATCAAGTACTGTTCCTCCGCCGAAGCCTATAACTATCTGAATGTCATTCATTGTGATATATTTTGCGAGTGCAACAGCCGCATCATAGGTTGCGGACTGGATAAGATAAAGCTCGATCTCATTGAAATCGGCTGATATTTCATTGATGATATTCTCAAAAATACCTTTAAGATTTTCCTCTGTAACAAGTATTGCCTTCTTGCTATGGATATCAGGTATTACATCATTCATAACGTCAGGTATCTTCTCAAAAATACCTTCTTCTACTATTAAATGATATGGCAGTCTGAATCTGTTCATTTTTACTTTCTCCCCTCTGTCTTTCTTCCCGGAGATATTCCGGATAACACATAAAATTATACTCCCCGGACCTTCTAATTTCTACCCTGTAATATCTTAAATATTACATGAATAAAATAAAACCCGCATAACATACCTCCTCGGTAATGCCATGCGGGATTCTTAACCTACTTAAAAGCTAACACGGAAACATTACTGCTGTTATCAGATTTTCTTCCGTTTTCCTTATCATACTCTTCCATAAGCATATCAACCTTATAGGTTTCATTTACAGGAAGATATATGACTGTTCCTTCTACTGTAGAAGTCTCATTCTTTACTGTCTTTTTAACGTATATATTCTTATTTTCTTTCTTCTCAGGTTCTTCAGCCTTGACTCTGTAAACTGCATAGCCTGTTGCCTGACCTACCTCGAAGAATGCATTTGCAGGTGTGTAAAATTCTGTACCGTAGCTGTAATTAAGTGAGTTTGCAACAGTTGCCTCACCTACAAGGTTACTTGGCCATCTCTCCTCACCATAGCCTGTATAAGTATCAGTGCTTCCGGTAAAGCGCTCGCTTATGATCATGGCTGCGTGAGCCTTTCCATAGCTTGATGCGAAAGAAGAACCATACTCATGATAAATGATGATGTCTCCGGCCTTGATAACGCCCTTATCAACCTTCTCATTAAGGTCCTTTCTCGCGTTATCGCCGCAGTTGTCATTATAATATGAAACAAGTTCAAAATGCTGATCCTGCTGCATGAAGACCTCAAGATCTCCCGCACATGCTGTAGCTGTATTTCCGTAATCCGGAACATATCCGCCAAATGCACCTTCCTTACCGGCCTCATATAATACATGAGAAACCCATCCGGCACATGACCAGTAATTTTCTGCAGTGTAGCCGCTTGAGCCATAATAGCCCTCCGGCATAACTTCTCTAACCTTCTTATAATAGCTCTCTTCGGTAATACCCTTCTTCTCGGCCTCATCCATCTGATAGATTGCCGCGGTAGGAATTCCGGATCTCTGTTCTGCAGCCTCTGCAGTAACATTCGGGAAAAGTGCTGAAGCACTAACGGCTAATGTAAGAGCTAAAGTTTTTATCATTCTTTTCTTCATAAATGAATATCCTTCGAACCTTGGAAATATTATCTCGTGCAGAAAACCGAGCCTCACCAGTCGTAATATTTTTGTAACATACATGGTGCACTTTTCGCATCACGTTTGCCATTCTAACTCATTCATTCACATTATGTCAAGCATTTTATTACAAAAATGTTACATTTATTTTGATAATGTTAAATATTGTTTCAAAACCACTACATCTTGTATTTTATCCTGCAGCTTATAACAAGCCGTTCATGCCTTCTATTATATTCTGCAGCCTATAACAAGATACGTTCCTCCTGTTACATATCAATAAAAAAGTACGATTGATAAACAATTAACTATTTGCTATAATTGGCTATATTTGTTTTTAATAACAAAAAAAAGAATGAAATATATTGGAGGAAAAGTTTTAATGGAAAGGGAAACTCTCAGTATTCATGCCGGTTATGAACCAAAGAACGGCGAATCAAGACTTCTGCCTATCGTGCAGAGTACAACATTTAAATATGATACAAGCGAGGATATGGGTAAGCTTTTTGACCTTGAGGCAAGTGGATATTTCTACTCAAGACTTCAGAATCCTACCTGCGACAATGTAGCTGCAAAGATAGCTGCTCTTGAAGGCGGTACTGCTGCAATGCTTACAGGTTCAGGACAGGCTGCTTCCTTCTTCTCAGTTTTCAATATAGCAGGCTGCGGCGACCATGTAGTTGCTTCTTCTACAATCTACGGCGGAACCTTCAATCTCTTCAATGTTACCATGAAGAAGATGGGCATTGACTTTACCTTCGTTGATCCAGACTGCAGCGATGAAGAGCTTGAGGCTGCTTTCAAGCCAAATACAAAGGCTGTATTCGGTGAGACGATTGCAAACCCTGCCCTTATTGTATTTGATATCGAGAGATTTGCGAACGCTGCACATAAGCACGGTGTTCCGCTCATCGTAGATAATACATTTGCAACTCCTATCAACTGCAGACCTTTCGAATGGGGTGCAGATATCGTTGTTCATTCAACAACAAAGTATATGGATGGTCATGATGCAACCGTTGGCGGATGTATCGTAGATTCAGGCAAATTCGACTGGATGGCTCATGCAGACAAGTTCCCTGGACTTACAACACCTGACGAGTCATATCATGGTATCACCTATGCAGAGAAATTCGGCAAGGAAGGCGCCTTCATCACAAAATGTACTGCACAGCTCATGCGTGACCTCGGTTCAGTACAGGCACCTGTAAATGCATTTATCCTTAATCTCGGACTTGAGTCTCTTCCTCTTCGTGTAGAGAGACACTGCAGAAATGCTGAGAAGGTTGCTGAGTTCCTTGAGTCAAACGATAAGGTTACCTGGGTTAATTATCCTGGTCTTCCTGGAAATAAATACTATGAACGTGCCAAGAAGTACCTTCCAAATGGAAGCTGCGGCGTTATCTCATTCGGCGTAAAGGGCGGACGTAAGGCTGCCGAGACATTTATGAAGCACTTAAAGATCGGAATGATCGCTACTCATGTTGCAGATGCTCATACCTGCGTTCTTCATCCGGCTTCTTCTACACACAGACAGCTTACAGATGAGGAGCTCATCGCAGCAGGCGTTGGTCCTGACCTCATCAGACTTTCAGTAGGTATCGAAAATGTAAATGATATCCTCGCTGATGTAAAGCAGGCTCTTGATGCTATAAACTAATATTTGTTAACACTTTATTTGATAAAGCTGACGGTGGCGTGACAGACAGCGCTTCACCGACGTGCGATTGATGTTTATATAATGAACGTACGACAAAAAACCGGGTGTATTCATCCTGCGTGCGATTGATTTTCTAAAACAATATACGGATCCCTCAGATTTTGCTAAAAATCTCCGCAGAATC
>ONVE01000263.1 GCA_900321215.1 uncultured Eubacterium sp.
GATCACTGTCCGGTTGAACTTGTTATAGATCTTTGATGACAAGTCATCTGTCATCTGCTACAATAATCTTATAATTTATTGTAACATAAGTTACAGCAGAGTTATACCAAAATGGGGGGACTTAATATGGAACAGACAATGAAAAAGATAGGTAAGGAAATGAGCATTTACATGAGCATTGCAATGAGCTTATTTCTTTCACTTACAGGAACACTGACATCGGGACATTTTACTATCCCGGGATTTATCATCAGCTTTCTCATAAGCACGGTGATAAGTATGATCATAGGACTTATCGTTCCTATGGGTAAGGTTAATAATTCAGTAGAGAGAAAGCTCGGACTTGAGCAGGGCAGTATGAAAGCAAGATGTATCGACAGCCTTATATCAGACCTGATATATACGCCGATCATGACGCTCTGTATGGTAAGCTTCGCATACATGATGGCTATGAAGCAGAGCGACGGACATGCGGACATACCATTTGTACCGATGTTCCTCAAGTCTCTCATAATCTGCCTTATTGTAGGCTACATACTTATATTCATTATCCAGCCAATGCTTATGAATATGCTTTTCAAGAAGTACAAGGTTGGAAGATACAGCGAAGGAAGACCCGGCGCACCGGGACCTGGCGCTCCAGGCAGACCATAATACTATATTATAATAATAAGGGCATGGGTGCATATATTTCGAAGCATTGCGGGATTTGCGTAAAATCTAAAGCTGATTTCTATTGATTTAGCAAATCTTAGCACGTTGAGAAATATATGTATCCATGCCCTGGATATTTATGACATATTTATTAGCCCTTGTACTTTCTTACGATGAGGCTTGCATTCTGTCCTCCAAATCCGAAAGCATTGCACATTGCAGTATTAACAACTGAATGTCTTGCTGCATTTGGAACAAAATCAAGATCGCAGTCAGGATCAGGATTGATCTGGTTAAGAGTAGGAGGGAGGATGTCTTCCTCAACAGCCTTAACACAAGCTATAGTCTCTGTTACGCCGCCTGCACCCATAAGATGTCCTGTAGCACCCTTTGTAGATGAAACTGCAAGCTTATATGCATGCTCTCCGAAGAGAGTCTTGATAGCCTTAACCTCGATAACATCACCCTTAGGAGTAGATGTACCGTGTGCATTTATATAATCGATCTCTTCAGGCTTAATACCTGCAACCTGAAGTGAATGCTCCATACAGAAGATAGCGCCGATTCCGTCCGGATGAGGGCTTGTTACATGGAAGCCGTCAGTGCTGTTTGCATAACCGATAAGCTCTGCGTGGATCTTTGCATTTCTTGCCTTGGCAACTGATTCCTTCTCAAGAATGATAGCGCCGCCGCCTTCACCCATGACAAAACCATTTCTGTCAGCGTCAAATGGACGGCTTGCGGTTGCAGGATCGTCATTTCTCTGTGAAAGAGCATGAGTTCCTGAAAGACCAAGGATAGTGAGAGGGCAGGTTGCTGCCTCGCCGCCTACACATATTACTGCATCTGCGAGATCCTGCTTTATGAGCATAGCTCCCATTGAGATGGTATCAAGTCCAGATGAACAAGCTGTTGAAACTGTAAAGCTTGGACCATGAAGTCCCTTGGCGATAGCTATCTGTGCTGCACCGATATTTCCAATTATCTTAGTGATAAAACGTGGGTTGGTCTTGCTATGCTCGCCTGTTGCGATACCTCTCTGGGTTTCTGCAACATCTGTGATTCCGGCAAATACTGTACCGAAAACAATACCGATCCTTTCAGGAGCGATCACAGGATTCTCAGCTAAGGTGTCGATTCCTGCGTCCTTCATAGCTTCGTCTGCAGCGACATATCCGTACTGCATAAATGGCTCCATTTCTCTTGCAAGCTTCTTGTCCATATATGAAGCTGCATCAAAATCCTTAACCATTGCTGCAATCTTAACAGGGAGGTCAGTAGTATCGAAGCTGTCGATCTCTGTTACACCTGTCTTGCCGTCAATAAGTGCCTTCCAGTATTCCTCTACGCCGATTCCTATTGGTGTTACAGCGCCCATACCGGTAATTACTATACTGCCATCATTATTCTTTTCCATCTTTGTTTTCTTCCTTATTCCAATCGTTCTCTTTAATCTCGGCACGGCGTACCTTGCCGCTTGAGGTCTTTGGTAATGTTTTGACGAAATCTATCACCTTTGGCCTTTTGTAGGATGCCAGATTACTTCTGAGGAATTTCATTACCTCTTTTTTCAGTATATCGGTTGCTTCAATACCATCTGTAAGTACTATGGATGCTTTGATTGCCTGGCCTCTTATCTTATCAGGAATAGAGGTTACGGCACACTCCAGAACATATGGCAGCTTCATGATCTCATTCTCGATTTCGAATGGTCCTACTCTGAAGCCGGCAGACTTGATCAGGTCGTCAACCCTACCAACATACCACAAATAATTGTCCTTGTCCATATATGCTGTATCACCTGTGTGATAAAATCCATCATGCCATGAAGCATTTGTCTTCTCTTCATCATAGTAATAACCCATGAAAAGACCATTTGGAATCTTCTCAGAAGTCTTGATGACAATCTCACCGACCTCACCTACAGCACAGAAATTTCCGTCCGGCTTCATGATCCTTATATCATAGAGAGGGCTTGCCTTACCCATTGATCCCGGACGAGGCTCCATACCCGTAAGAGTACCGGTTACAAGAGTTGTCTCAGTCTGTCCGAAGCCTTCCATGATCTTAAGTCCTGTTGCATTATAGAATTTATTA
>ONVE01000124.1 GCA_900321215.1 uncultured Eubacterium sp.
CCGTAAACAAGCGCACTTACTGCGGATGCTTTTACAGGCTTCTCAGCCGATCTTGTGTAATCCGAGATAAGCGGCAGCCATGACAGAGGCATTGCTACCGAAAGCTCAACCGCTGCGCCAAAGCTGAGCGCTGATTCGTCAAGTCCGCTTCCCTCGTTATCTCCGAAAATGATAACTGAAAGGATTATCGTCAGTATAAAGAGCGAGATCATCGCAATAGTATTCACTATTCCAAGCTTGGTAAGACCGATCAGTATCCATATAAGGATCAGACCTCCGATAACCAGACACCATATCCACACGCCAACGTCTTTGATGCCATTTGCGGAGATTGCTCCGTCATATATCATGATACCGGTCCAGCCAACCAGCTGAAGAACGTTAAGTATTGCAAAGAACACGCTTCCCCATTTACCAAATGAAAGCTTAACCGTTTCCATGGAGCTTCTGCCGGTACGTCCGCCGATCACACCAGCAAGGAAAAGCAGCACGCATCCGATCACATGTCCCAGAAGTATCGCAAGGATACCCTTCTTCATTCCAAGAGGAGCAAGTGCCATACCTGTCAGGATCTCTGCGATGGATACTCCTGCTCCAAACCATACAAGGCCATTTTCATATATAGAGGTCTTTTTCTCTTCCATCTTAGACCTCCTCTGATACATTAACCTTAACATCAGCTCCGGCAGTAAAATCCGGAATGTTAAAGCCGTGGTCAAGCGGGCCGCTGCCCTTGCCAAGATCAAGTCCTGCAAGAAGCGCGCCGGAGATATATTCCTTCGCTCTCTTTACCGAATCCTTAAGCGAATATCCCTTCGCAAGGTTCGATGCAATCGCACTTGAAAGCGTACAGCCTGTTCCATGAGTATTCGGATTATTTATCCTGCTTCCCTTAAATACCGTGAAGCATCCTTTTTCGTACAAAATGTCGGTCGCATCATTTATGCTGTGACCGCCCTTCAGAAGCACTGCAACATTAAAGCTCTTTCCGATCTTTTCTGCCGCCGTTTTCATATCATTTTCGTCTTTAATTGAAATACCCGAGAGAACCTCTGCCTCAGGTATATTCGGCGTGATCACTGTTGCAAGAGGTATAAGAGCCTCCTTCAAAGTCTCTATGGCATCATCACTGATAAGCTTTGCTCCGCTGGTTGCGACCATAACCGTATCAACGACTATGTTCTTTGCGTTATAAGCCTTAAGCTTTTCGGCTATCACATTGATAAGTCCGCTTGATGATACCATACCGATCTTTACCGCATCCGGGAAGATATCGGTAAATACCATATCTATCTGCTGCTCTAAAAATTCCGGAGTTACCTCCATTACGCCTGATACGCCGGTTGTATTCTGCGCAGTAAGAGCTGTGACAGCGCTCATTCCAAAAACTCTGTTGGCTGTCATTGTCTTAAGATCTGCCTGTATTCCGGCGCCTCCGCTGGAATCACTTCCGGCGATTGTTAATGCTGTTCTCATATTGTCTCCCTTCTGAATCTGTGCATTAATTTTATATAGCGAAGCAAGGTGGTGCCCCCAATGCTACGCTTTTTTCAGCCTGCCCCTTGTGAAGCCTGCTGTTATTATCATTTTTATAAAATGTCTTCTGTAAGTGCTCTAAGCTTTTTCGTTGCCGCCTCGATATCCTTCTGGCCGTAGATTGCACTGATAACTGCTATTCCGGAAAGTCCTCTTCCCTTAAGAAGTCCTACATTTCCTGCAGATATACCTCCGATAGCGATTACCGGTATCTTTACTGCCTTGCAGATAGCCTCAAGTGTATCGTGGCTTACATCATCCGCATCATCCTTGGAACCTGTCGGGAATACTGCTCCTACTCCCAGATAATCTGCGCCCTCCGCTTCAGCCTTTACAGCCTGCTCAACCGTCTGAGCCGATACTCCGAGTATCCTGTCCGGTCCGATAAGCTTTCTTACTTCACTTGCAGGTCTGTCGCTCTGTCCGACATGGACTCCGTCAGCATCAAGCCTGATGGCAAGATCCACGTCATCGTCAAGCACAAATGGAACCTTATATTTTTTACAAAGCTCCTTAAGCTCCTGTCCAAGTCCGAAAATGGTTTCTTCATCTGCATTTTTCTCTCTCAGCTGCACAAATGTTGCCCCGCCGCGGAGTGCCTCTTCTGTCTTCTCACAGAGAGTCTCGCCCTCCTTCAGCCAGTAGCGGTCAGTAACAGCGTACAGCAGCATTGATGCTCTAAGTTCTTCGTCAGTGAATCTTTTCATTTCTTATTCCTTTATCTCGTACTTTGCATACTTCTCGAGGGTCTCACCGTCCATATTGTAGATAGCGTCTATGATACGGTTTCTGTAAGTTGAATTACCATCGCCCGGCTGCATTCTCTCCCAGCCGATCTCTCCTGCTGCGCCCATGGTGCATACTGCTGCAGCTGCAGCACCAAGCTTATCCTCAGGATTTGCTGTGATAAATGCAGTCATAAGTCCGGAAAGCTGGCAGCCGGTTCCTGTGATAGAACCCATTTCTGCACGTCCGTTTCTTATCACATAACACTTATTCTTATCTGCAACAAGGTCGATAGCTCCTGTTACCGCAATAATGGTATCAAGTCTTCCGGCAAGTTCCTTAACGAACTTAACAGCTGCGTCAAGAGTCTCTTCAGTTACCTTGTCAGCCACATCAGCATCAACGCCTCTGGTGCTTCCGCTTCCGTTGCAGATAGTCTTGATCTCGGAAATATTGCCTCTGATAACATCAAACTTAACCTCTTTGATAAGGTTATTTGTTGTTTCTGTACGAAGCTTTGAAGCTCCTGTACCTACAGGATCAAGAAGAACTGCATGTCCTAATTCATTTGCTCTCTTGCCTGCAAGGAACATTCCCGGAATCGTTCTCTTATTGAGAGTACCGATATTGATATTCAGTCCTCCGCAGATAGCTGTGATATCCGGTGCATCCTCCTCATCATCGGACATAATAGGACTTGCGCCGATGGCAAGGATAACATTTGCTACATCATTTACTGTTACATAATTAGTGATGTTATGTACCAGCGGTGATCTCTCTCTTACATTTTCAAGATACTTTCTCATTTTTTCCTCCATTATCATAAATTCGATGGGTGTGGAAGAAGGGATGCTCCTGCAGCATACTGCCGTAAAAAATGGCGGATTCCCAGGGAATCCGCCACTAAAAAGAGCATCATGATTTCCTACGTTGGCATTACCCACATCAGGTCAAATGGTCGAGACAAGGAAGTCTCCTCTCAGCC